>JAPVWS010000246.1 GCA_027493295.1 Candidatus Versatilivorator vitaminiformans
GACGGACGTGACGGGGGTGGCGAGTCTGGGAGAAGGGACGGAGATGGTGATGCCGGGAGACAACGTGGGCCTGGAGATCGAGTTGATCACGCCGATCGCGATGGAGAAGGGGCTGAGGTTTGCGATCCGCGAGGGAGGGCGCACGGTGGGGGCCGGCGCCATTACCGAGATACTGGAATAGGAGCGCCCAACCTCCTTGTGCCCGTTGCCTGGAGCGAATGAGAGCCATCGATGCTGAACGAAAAGATACGCATCCGACTGAAAGCCTTTGACTACCGGATTCTGGATCAATCCGCCGGAGAGATCGTGGATACGGCCCGGCGCACGGGGGCTCGAATCGCCGGGCCGATCCCGCTTCCCACGGCCAAGAACAAATACTGCGTTCTCCGGTCCCCTCACGTGGACAAGAAGTCCCGTGAACAATTCGAGATACGGACTCACAAGCGGCTACTGGATATTCTGGAGCCCACCCCGCAAACCATCGATGCCTTGATGAAGCTGGATCTGCCGGCAGGGGTTGACGTCGAGATCAAGGCATATGGCAAGGAGCACAAGTGAGAGTGGAGGATTTTGTCCGCCCATGCAGGCCGAGTCCGGCACAAAATCCGGTTTCCACAGCCAGTGACCGGGAGCTTGACCTATGGTGAATGGCATTCTGGGTGTCAAGATCGGGATGACCCAGTTGTTCGAGGACGGGGGGCGTGTCGTTCCGGCCACCGTGATCCAGGCCGGCCCTTGCGTGGTCGTGCAGAAAAAGACGGCCGGTCGGGAAGGCTATGACGCCGTGCAACTGGGTTTGATCGAGTCCACTTCGCCCAAGCGGGAGCGGGTCGGTCAACCCATGCTGGGGCATTTCGAGAAGGCCAAGGTGGATCCGGTTCGTTTCCTGAAGGAATTGCGCTTGTCCGATGGCGCCGAAGATACGGCCGTGGGATCCGAGGTTCGGGTGGACCAGTTTAGCGACAGCGACGAAGTGGACGTGACCGGCGTAAGCAAGGGAAAGGGTTTCGCCGGGGTGATGAAGCGGCACAATTTCAGCGGGGGCGTGGCCAGCCACGGTTCCATGTTTCATCGTGCTCCGGGATCGATCGGTGCTTCCGCATTCCCCTCGCGTGTCCTCAAGGGCATGAAGGGCCCCGGTCACATGGGGCAGCGCCAGGTAACGGTGAAGGGCTTGAAAGTTGTGCGCGTGGACGCGGAAAAGAATCTGCTGATCGTCAAGGGAGCCGTTCCCGGCGCCAACGGGGACTATCTGATTGTTCGCAGGAACCGGCAATAGAGTTGGTGGGCCGGCCTGGCGGCGGTTCAATGGAGCGTGTCGTGGCAACGCTTGATGTTGTGAATCTGGAGAATGAGGTGGTTGATCAACTCGATCTCCACGACACTGTTTTTTCGGCCAAAGTCAACAAGAGCCTGCTCTATCTGGCGGTGAAACACTATCGTGACAGCCTCAGACAGGGTACCCACGCCACCAAGACCCGCGCTCAGGTGCGTGGCGGAGGTAGAAAACCCTGGCGGCAGAAGGGTACCGGGAGAGCCCGGGTTGGAAGCTCCCGCAATCCACTCTGGAGAAAGGGTGGAGTGGCCCATGGGCCGAAGCCCAGGTCCTACGCCTTTCGCCTTCCCAGGAAAATGCTGCTGGGTGCGATGCGTTCGGCCCTGAGCGACAGATTTGCCTCGAACTGTATCAGGGTGGTCGCCGATTTCGCCTTGCCCAATCACAAGACCAGGGAGCTGGACGAGGTGCTGCGGAAGCTGGAGACGCGGAGGAAGCTTCTCATCGTGGACAATGGGGACAATCAAAACCTGGCCCGAGCCTCCGGCAATTTGCCGGAAGTGAAAGTCGTATCCAGTCGTGGGGTTACCGTTTACGATCTGCTGAATTCCAGGAGCGTTCTTTTCTCCAGGAATGCCATTGAAAAACTTCAGGAGGGTCTGCAAACGTGAACCCGGCCTCGATCGTGAAGCGCCCGATCATCACCGAGAAGGCCCTGGGTCTGAAGGAAGACCACAGGTATCTATGCTTTGAAGTGGCTGCACGGGCCAATAAGCATCAGGTAAAGCAAGCAGTGGAGAAGCTCTTCAACGTAAAGGTGGCATCGGTCAATACCGCCGCCTTCAAGGGCAAGGAACGACGTCAGGGACGCTACGTCGGGCGGCGGCCCGATTGGAAGAAGGCTTTCGTCAAGCTGAAGCCGGGCGAAAAAATGATTGAATACGCGGACAATGCCTAGTGGAGAGTGGAGAAAGGATCCGTTTCCGATACGAGCTTAACGATGGCGCGCGGTGCTGTCTTGCTCCCGAAACTATCCACTAACCACTATTCACTGGCCACTATCTAGCCATGGGCCTCAAAACCTTCAGACCCTTTACGCCCTCGCTGCGATTTACCTCGGTGACGACTTCCGAGGGACTCAGCCGAAAGCGTCCAAAGAAGAGCCTGACAACAGGCAAGTCCAGGACCGGGGGCCGTAACAATCTTGGTCGCATGACCGTGCGCCATCGAGGGGGAGGGCACAAGAGGCTCTATCGCCGCATCGATTTCAAGCGCGACAAATTCGGCGTGGCGGCCAAGGTAGCTGCAGTGGAATACGACCCGAACCGATCAGCCCGAATTGCGCTGCTTCACTACAGGGATGGCGATAAGCGTTACATCATTCATCCCGTCGGTCTCGAGGTTGGAGCTACGGTTGTTTCCGGACCGGAAGCCGACATTCTGGTCGGCAATGCGCTGCCTCTGAAGAATATCCCGCTGGGAACCACCATCCACAATATCGAGTTGCGGAAGGGTGGGGGAGCCCAAATGGCCCGTTCGGCCGGGAGTGCGGCTCAACTGGTTGCCAGGGAGGGCACCTACGCCCAGGTGAAAATGCCGTCCGGCGAGGTCAGGAGGGTCCACGTCGACTGCCTGGCGACCATCGGGCAGGTGGGTAATACCGACCACAGCAACGTCAGCCTGGGCAAGGCCGGAAAGCAGCGGTGGTTGGGACGTCGACCGACCGTGCGGGGTGTGGCCATGAACCCGGTCGACCATCCCCACGGAGGCGGCGAGGGAAGGACCTCCGGAGGGCGCCATCCGGTGACGCCATGGGGGCAGCCGACCAGGGGGTTCAGGACCCGAAACAACAAGAGAACCGATTCGTTTGTCGTGAAACGAAGGGGCAAGTAACGGGACCTCCGGGAGGAGAGTAGATGGGTCGATCCGTAAAAAAGGGACCATTTGTGGACCGCAGCCTGGCCAGGTTGGTAGACGGCATGAACAAGCGGTTCGAGAAGAAGGTGATCAAGACCTGGTCGCGGAGGTCCACCATCATTCCCGACATGGTCGGCCATACCTTCGCGGTGCACAACGGCAAGAGGTTTATTCCGGTTTTTGTGACTGAGAATATGGTGGGACACAAGTTGGGAGAATTTTCTCCCAGCCGCATGTTCAGGGGGCACAGCTCAAAGTCCACCGAAAAGACGGCCTCGCGATCCTGAGGTCTGCAAGGCCTGTCTGGAGCTTGAATCTGATGGAAGCTCGTGCTACCGCCAAATTCATCCGCAGCTCGCCGCAAAAGGTCCGGTTGGTCGTTGACCTGATCCGGGGGCGCAACGTTTCGGAAGCGCTGGACATTCTGCGCTTTACCAAGAAGAGGGCAGCTACGCAGGTTACCAAGGTCTTGAAGTCTGCCATCGCCAATGCGGAACAGAAAGACGAGGCCACCGACGTGGACCGGTTGTCGGTGAGCAAGGCTTACGTCAACGAGGGACCACGGATGAAGCGGATGCGTCCGGCTCCCATGGGGCGGGCATTGCGATACCAGCGGCGGATGAGCCACATCTCGATTCATGTCTCGGACGAATAGATAAGGAGGGGCGCGTGGGACAGAAAGTACATCCCTTTGGTCTTCGCTTGGGATACAACAAAACCTGGCGTTCCCGCTGGTACGCCAAGAAGGACTACGGAACGTTGTTGCACGAAGACCTGCGCCTCAAGAAGGAACTCAAGAAGCAGTTGGGGCACGCCGGGGTCTCGAACATTGAGATCGAGCGGCCCGGAAACAAGATCCGAGTCACCATTTACACCTCCCGGCCCGGAATCATCATCGGCCGCAAGGGTTCCGAGATCGACAAGCTCAAGGTGGATTTGCAGCAGAGGACCAATCGGGAAGTTTTCATCAACATCAATGAGATTCATCGCCCCGAGCTCGAGGCTCAACTGGTAGCTGAATCCATTGCGCTTCAGCTGAAAAAGCGGATTGCTTTTCGGCGGGCGATGCGGAAGGCCGTGGACTCCGCCCTTAAAGTCAACGCCAAGGGCATCAGGGTCTGTTGTGCGGGACGTCTGAACGGAGCTGAGATCGCGCGAACCGAATGGTACCTCCAGGGGCGACTTCCTCTCCACACGTTGCGGGCCGATATCGATTATGGTTTCGCGGAATCCTTTACCACTTACGGATTGATTGGCGTCAAGGTCTGGATTTACAAGGGAGACCTCTTTCCGGTGACAAAGAAGGCCTCGGAGATCGGTGCCAAACTCTGATCAACCAGGTGGGGATCTGAAATGTTAATGCCCAAGAAGGTCAAATTTCGCAAACAGCAGCGTGGGCGCAACTGCGGCAAGGCCTGGCGCGGCTCGGAAATCTCCTTCGGAGACTATGGACTGAAGGTGCTGGAGCCCGCCTGGATTACCGATCGCCAGATCGAAGCGGCCCGTATCGCCATGACCCGTGCCGTCAGGCGCGGCGGAAAAATCTGGATTCGCCTGTTCCCGGATAAGCCCGTGACCAAGAAGCCGGCAGAAACTCGCATGGGAAAGGGCAAGGGATCTCCCGAGTATTGGGTAGCCGTGGTCCGTCCGGGAAAGGTCATCTTCGAGATGGAAGGCGTGGACCGGGATGTGGCACGGGAAGCCATGCGTTTGGCCGCCAACAAGTTGCCGGCCAAAACCAAGTTCGTTTACAGGCCCAATGCGGGGGGCGAGGCATGACACCCGAGCAGATCAGGGATTTCTCGGACGAAGAACTGGTCAGCCAGGAAAATGACATGGCCGAGCAGATCTTTCGACTGCGACTGCAACTGGCAATGGGCCAGGCGGAGGGGACGCATAAGCTGCAGCAGTTGAAAAAGGACGTGGCCCGGATCAAGACGGTACGACGGGAGCGCCAACTGCAGAAGCAAGGGGATGCAGGATAGCCGCCTCCGCCCCACACGACGGGGCGGTTGATACAGGGTGAAACAGGAGCGTTTCAGGCAAGAGGAACCGGAGCCATTCCGATCCGGGATCAGGAGCGCAAGGCCATGGGCAGCGGAGAGAAAACAGGTCGAAGGAACGCCAAGGTTGGGATCGTCAAGAGCGATGGCATGGACAAGACCGTGGTGGTTTCGGTGGAACGCCGGGTGCCTCATCCTCTTTACCGGCGCATTGTCACCAGGACTTCCAGCTTTATGGCTCACGATGAGCAGAACGCCTGTGGTGTCGGCGATCGGGTAGCCATCGTGGAGACCCGCCCTACCAGTAAACACAAGCGTTGGCGCGTGTCTCGCATCATCACCAAGGCCAGTTGAACTGTGGGAGAGCGGCGCCTGAGCCGGTTGACGGAGAGATTTTACCGTGATTCAAATGGGCACCATCCTGGAAGTGGCTGACAATTCGGGCGCCCGCAGGCTCGCCTGTATTTTGCCGTTAGGGGGCGGCACGGGGGCCAAGGCCGCCTTGGGAGATGTGGTGACGGCAGCCGTCAAGGACGTGACCCCCGATGGCAATGTCAAGAAGGGCAGGGTAGTCAAGGCGGTGATTGTGAGGGCGCGCAAGGAGACCCGCCGGCGGGATGGTTCCTACATTCGCTTCGACCAGAACGCGGCCGTGCTGATCAACGACCAGGGAGAACCGGTGGGAACCCGCGTCTTCGGGCCGGTTGCCCGGGAGTTGCGTGACAAGCGATTCCTTAGGATCGTCTCTCTGGCACCGGAGGTAATCTGAAATGGGGCGTCCACCTCAAGTCGATATCCGGAGAAACGACCAGGTCAGGGTCATTGCCGGAAAGGACGTGAAGGAAGTCGGTCGCGTGTTGCGCGTGATCCGTAACAAGCATCGGGTGGTTGTGGAAGGAGTCAATATGGTCAAGCGCCACACCCGCCCCAACCCCAGCCGGAATCTGAAGGGCGGGATCGTGGAGAGGGAAGGCCCCATACACGTGTCCAACGTAATGATCGTTTGCGGCGCCTGCGGACAGCCGACCCGAATCGGCCACCAGATACTGGCCGATGGAAAGAAGATCCGGATTTGTCGCAAGTGTGACGCCTCGCTGGACCGCTGACTCCCGGAGACGGGCGTGCTGGAGAAGAAGAATTCATGAGCCGACTCAAGGACCGCTATCAGAAGGAAATCATGCCGGCTTTGCAGAAGGAGTTTGGCTACGGCAATGTGATGGCGGTGCCCAAGCTGGAAAAGATCGTGGTCAACATCGGCCTGGGTCGGGCCGGCCGCATGTACGAGTTTTTCGATCGTCTGATCAACATTGCGCTCCCCAGGGTCCGAGACTTCCGGGGGCTCTCCACCAGGTCTTTCGACGGGCGCGGGAACTATACGCTGGGGTTGCGGGACCAATTGGTGTTTCCGGAGATTGACTACTCCAAGGTCGGCAAAATCAAAGGCATGAACGTGTGCATGGTAACCAGCGCCAAGACCGACGATGAAGCCAGAAGCCTGTTGGGTCTCTTGGGGCTCCCTTTCCGACGATGAGGTTGAATCGATGGCCAGAATTGCTCTGATAGCCAAGGCCAAAAAAAAGCCCAAGTTCAAGGTTCGGCGATACAACCGCTGCAGGATCTGTGGTCGCCCGCGCGGTTACTTGCGCAAGTTCCAGTTGTGTCGCCTCTGCTTTCGTCAGTTGGCCTTGAAGGGAGAACTTCCAGGAGTCATCAAGTCCAGTTGGTGAACCCGATATAGTCCGCGATCCGGTGGGGCAACCGGGACGCATTTGTGGAGCCTGATGAAGTATGAGCTTAACTGATCCCGTTGCAAACTACCTCACTCTCATTCGCAACGCCCTGCAGGCCAAGCACCAGAAGGTCGACATCCCCTGCTCCCGCCTGCTAACGGAAATGACCCGCATTCTCAAGGAAGAAGGGTATATCGCCAACTTCAAGACCATTGACGAGGGCAGCAAGCGGTTCCTGAGAGTCTATCTCCGTTACGGTCCCCGAGGCGAGCGGGTGATTTCGGGATTGCAGAGGATATCCCGGCCGGGTTGCCGGGTTTACGCTTCCAAGCGCAGAATCCCCTCGGTACTCGGGAATCTGGGGATCAGCATCCTCACGACTCCCAAGGGCGTGATCACCGGGAGCCGGGCACGCCGGGAAGGGGTTGGCGGAGAGGTGCTCTGCTATATCTGGTAAGTGCTTTTCGCAACCTGAAGCGGACGTTCAGCCATGTCACGAGTCGGCAGACAGATCATTTCAATTCCGGAGGGCATCCAGGTGAACATTTCGGACCAACAGGTCCGCATTCAGGGGCCCAAGGGTCAAATGACAAGCGTGGTGCCGGAGGGAATACGTTTTGAGCAGACCGAGAAGGGAGTTGTCGCCACCCGATCCTCGGATTCCAAGCAGCAGAAAGCACTCCACGGACTGGCCCGGAGTTTGTTGGCCAACGCGGTTGCCGGGGTAAGCCGGGGCTTCAGGAAGGAACTGGACATCGTCGGCATCGGCTACCGGGCTGAGCACAAGGGGAAATCGGTAGTCTTCAGTCTGGGGTTTTCCCACCCCATCGACTTTCCGATCCCCGAGGGGATCAGCGTTGAGGTGGAGCGACAGACGCATCTGATCGTTTCGGGGGTAGACAAGCAGAAAGTAGGCCAGACAGCCGCTGACATCCGGTCCTTGCGCAAGCCCGATCCCTATAAGAACAAGGGGATTCGCTATACGGGGGAGAGGCTCAAGAAGAAAGTCGGCAAGACGGGAGCCAAGTAGCGGCAGGCACGGTAGGCGCAGGTCGCCCAATCGGGGAATATGGCTAAACGGATTTCCAGAGGTCACATCCGC
The DNA here is from genome assembly GCA_027493295.1 of Candidatus Versatilivorator vitaminiformans. Taxonomy (GTDB): domain Bacteria; phylum Acidobacteriota; class Terriglobia; order Versatilivoradales; family Versatilivoraceae; genus Versatilivorator; species Versatilivorator vitaminiformans. Next base: position 8,029 of record JAPVWS010000246.1, read on the forward strand.
AAACGTATCCATGTGCGGGTGCGAAAAAAGATCAGAGGCTCGGGCGATCGACCTCGGCTCAACGTGTTTCGCTCTGCCAGTCACATTTACGCCCAGGTCATCGATGACGACCAGGGCCTTACCCTGGCCTCCGCCTCGACGGTCGACAAGGAGATCCGCGAGCAAAACCGGAATGGTGGCAACTTGGCTGCGGCCACGGTCGTGGGCAGCCGGATTGCCGAACGAGCCACCCGGCTTGGGATCAAGCGAGTGGTCTACGACCGGGGGGGCTATCTGTTTCACGGCCGGGTGAAGGCATTGGCGGATGCGGCCCGAAAGGGCGGCCTGGAGTTCTGACGCAAGCGTTGCGCCCACCTGGGCACATGTCATTCTTCCATCAGTCGCTGCAGGGTGTCTCAAGGAGGGCATTTGGAAGCCAACTTCGATTCGAGTGAATCCCAATTCAAGGACCAGGTGGTTTCGATCAATCGGGTCACCAAGGTGGTCAAAGGCGGCAAGAACCTGAGTTTCAGCGCCCTGGTGGTTGTCGGTGACGAAAACGGCAGAGTGGGCTACGGCAATGGTAAAGCCAAGGAAGTTCCCTCGGCGGTTCGCAAGGCGACCGAAGCGGCCAAGAAAAATCTGATCCGTGTCCCGATGAAGGGAACCACAATTCCTCACCTGGTGGTCGGTCGATTCGGCTCGGGCCGGGTGTTGCTGAAACCGGCTCCCGATGGGACCGGCGTGATTGCCGGAGGACCGGTGCGGGCCGTGATTCAATCGGCAGGGATACGGAATGTGCTGACCAAGTCTCTGGGAAGCGCCAACCCTCACAATGTAGTGAAGGCAACCATGGAGGGTCTTCAGCAACTCAGGGATGTCGCTGATGTTGCCCGTTTGAGAGGGAAGTCGCCCGAGGAAATATTGCCGGCGCCGGCGCCGGAAGTGCATGATGACACAGAACAACCCCAAGAAAACGCAGAAGATGCCTCTGAAGATTAAGCTGGTCAAGAGCGGCATCGGATGCTCGACCCGGCAAAAGAAGGTGATTCGGGGTTTGGGTTTCAGACGGCTGAACCAGACGGTCGCCCGACCCGATACTCCGGAAATTCGAGGCATGATCTTCAAGATTCGCCATCTCTTGGAGGTGAAGGATGAAGTTTGAAGTTTGAAGGATGAAGTGTGAAGTTTGAAGGATGAAGTGTGAAGTTTGAAGGATGAAGTGTGAAGTTTGAAGGGTGAGGATTGGGGAGTTGCAAACGGAGGGTTTCGGGTAAAGGAAAGCGTCCGCTGATTTGGTTGCGCTGATTTGACGGATTGCTCCGAGACTTACAAGAGGCTTGACGCATCGATCACATCACCACTAACCACTAGTCACTGCCAAAGGCTGCTCCATGATTGAACTTCACGAACTGAAGCCTTCACCGGGATCGACCCGAAACCGCAGGCGCAGGGGAATCGGGCCCGGTTCCGGACTGGGAAAAACCGCGGGCCGGGGAAGCAAGGGACAGAAATCTCGTTCCGGCGCAAGGGCCAAGCGCGGATTCGAGGGCGGGCAGATGCCCCTGCATCGCCGTTTGCCGAAGCGCGGTTTCACCAACATCTTCAGGAAACAGATCGTGGTGGTGAATGTGGGCCAGCTCCAGGTGTTCAGGGCCGGGTCGTCGGTTTCCCCGGACGTCCTGGTCAAACGGGGAATCATCAAGAAAGTCAAGGATGGTGTGAAAATTCTGGGTCGAGGCGAGGTGTCGAAAGCGCTGAAAGTGTCAGCACACTTCTTCAGTCAAAGCGCAAGGGACAAGATCAGCCAGGCCGGGGGGGCCGTCCAAGAAATCAAGTGATCGAAAGCCTGCGCAACATCTGGAATATGAATGACCTGAGGAAGAGGATTCTCTTCACCTTGGGCATTCTGGCCGTGTACCGGGTCGGGGCTTTCATCCCCACCCCCGGGATCAACACCGAGGCCCTGCGTGAGATTTTCGACCGCAGCCGGGGGACCGTTCTGGGTTTTCTGGATCTATTCTCCGGCGGCAATTTCGGCAACTTCACCATTTTCGCCTTAGGCATCACCCCCTACATTACGGCCTCGATCATCCTTCAGTTGATGACCGTGGTTTGGCCCTATCTGGAGAGACTGTCCAAGGAGGGAGAGCTCGGCCGCAAGAAGATTACCCAGTACACCCGATACCTGACGGTTATCCTCAGTCTGGTGCAGTCGTTCGGCATCGCGTCCTTTTTGCAGGGGATGCCGGCCGAAGGCGGAACTCAAGTGGTTCTGAACCCTGGTTTCGGATTCGTGTTCATGACCATGCTGACCCAGACCACGGGAACCGCATTTATCATGTGGCTGGGGGAAAGGATCACCGAGAGGGGCATCGGGAATGGAATGTCCCTGATCATCTTTGCCGGAATTGTCAGCGGCTTGCCCAGCGCCGGCCATGAGATCTTTACCCGGCTGGTGCAGCAGCAATGGTCCCCGCTGTTCGTGATGGTGCTCCTGTCCATCATGGTGGTGGTGGTTGGATTCATCGTATTGGTGGAGAGGGCTCAGAGGCGGATCCCGGTACAGTACGCCAAGCGCGTGGTGGGACGCAGGGTCATGGGAGGGCAGTCGACCCACCTTCCCCTGAAAGTGAATGTCGGGGGAGTGATCCCGGTAATCTTCGCGTCTTCCATACTCACCTTTCCGCAGACATTCGGTCTGATGTTCGAGGACAGTCGATTCTTCAGAAGCCTCACCGAGGCCCTCGGATTTGGCGAGCCGCTTTACAATCTTCTCTATGTCACCTTCATTATTTTCTTTTGCTACTTTTACACCTCCATCGTATTCAACCCCACCGAAGTCGCCGGCAATATGAGGAAATACGGGGGATTTATTCCGGGAATCCGGCCCGGGCGGGCTACCGCGGAGTACATCGAGACCATCCTGACTCGCATTACCTTTGCAGGAGCGCTTTATCTGGCCATGATTGCCGTCATTCCGGAGTTCATGATAACGGGCTTCCATATTAATAATCTGCCGTGGGTGGGCGGCTACTTCGAAGGGTTGCCGAACTGGATCTTGAACGGCATGGGGGTGCAGTTTTATTTCGGTGGGACCTCTCTGTTGATCGTGGTGGGGGTGGCCATGGACACGGTTCAACAGATCGAGGCTCAATTGGTGATGCGCCACTACGATGGATTCCTGGGGCCGCGGGGACGCCGGATTCGCGGGCGCCGGGCGTGAGTCGGCAGGATCGGTCAAGTTTGGTTTCGGCCCGGATCAAGTGTTGGAATTGTAGGTAACTTGTTGTATCCTTGGAAGTTGGTGTTTAACTCTTCTGTAGGAAAGTGGTCCTGAATGTCGAAGGAAGATGCCATTGAAGTGATGGCGGTTGTCCTGGAGCCCTTACCCAATGCCATGTTCAAGGTTCAGTTGGAGAACAAGCATGTGGTGCTGGCTCACATTTCCGGGAAAATGCGCAAGAACTTCATTCGGATTCTGCCGGGAGACAAAGTCGCGGTGGAGTTGTCGCCCTACGACTTGAGCCGGGGCCGGATCGTCTATCGCTACAAGTAGGGCAGCCATGAAAGTCAGGGCGTCGGTGAAGAAAATTTGTCCGAAGTGCAAAATCATCCGCCGGCACGGAGTGGTAAGGGTGATTTGCGTCAACCCCAAGTGCAAGCAGCGTCAGGGATAGCCGGACCAAACGGTTTCCGGTTCTCCTCCCTGGAAAGGATTGGACGTGGCTCGGATCGTTGGCATTGATTTACCGAACGATAAGCGGGTGGAAGTCGGCCTGACCTACATTCACGGTATTGGCAGGCCAAGATCTCGCAAGATCCTTGATCGGGCGGGAATCAGTCTGGATACCAAGGTGCGAGACCTCTCCGAGGAAGAGGTTACCCGCATCCGCCAGATCATCGAGGAACAGAGCGGCGTGGAAGGTGACTTGCGCAAGGAAGTCGCCATGAACATCAAGCGGCTCATGGAGATCAGCTCTTACCGGGGGTTGAGGCATCGACGGTCGCTTCCGGTCAGGGGGCAGCGGACGCATACCAACGGTCGTACGCGCAAGGGTCCTCGCAGAGGAGCCGTGGCGGGCAGGAAAAAATCGACGGCCAAGACTTGAGAACGGGAATCGTGATTCGATCGGAGTGGTTGTGATGGCCAAAGCTCAGACCAAGTCCAAGAAAGGACGCAAGAAGGTCTTTCGGAGAAAGGAAAAGAAGGTTGTCCCGAGCGGCATTGTTTTCGTCCAGGCGACCTTCAACAACACGATCGTCAGCATCACCGACACGCGAGGCAACCTGGTCTGCTGGTCCAGCGCGGGATCGCTGGGGTTCAGGGGATCACGGAAGGGGACGCCCTTTGCGGCCCAGCAGGCCTCGATCACTGCCGGCAACATCGCTCGTGAGCACGGGATGAAGACGGTGGACGTCCGGGTGAAAGGCCCCGGGTCGGGGCGCGAATCCGCCATTCGAGCGCTGCAAACAGTGGGTCTGGAAGTCAAGTCGATTCGAGACGTCACCCCCATTCCTCACAACGGTTGCCGTCCACCCAAGCGGAGACGGGTTTAGTCGCGGTTCAACCGCAGATTTGGATTGAACTCTGCGTAGCAGGGAGGAGGAAGTTGGCCACCTGGACTATCGCAAGGTCAACGTGCTCTCCTTCGAGTAAAGGCCGGGTGATTCGATTTCGGTTCGCCAAGAGAGTCACAAGATGCCGAGCATGGTAACTCCAGTGGAGAGGGTCGCATGTCGTGGTGGTCTTGGCTGGAATTGGATGGTTCCAACCTGTCAGGACAAGTGCTTGCCCTTTCTCCTACCCGAGATGATGCCAATCCGCCCGTGCAGGAACATTTGATCGTCGAACTTACTTCCAAGTAGTTAATCGTCCGAAAGTTTTCTGGGAAACGTCTTTCGGGTATTAATCAGGCTTTTGGCCGGCAGGCTCCGACCCTGGGAGGGTCTATCACCTATGTTGTGGAAAGGATTTCAGAAGCCGAAACGGCTCTCTATCAGCAGCGAGGATCAGGAGCAACACTACGGACAGTTTACGGCACAGCCTTTCGAGCGGGGCTTTGGTACAACGATCGGGAACGCATTGCGCAGGGTATTGTTGTCCTCGATCGAAGGCGCCGCCGTTACGGCGGTCAGGATCGAGGGCATCCTGCACGAGTTTTCTCCCATCCCGGGAGTCGTGGAGGATGCGACCGATATCATCCTCAATCTCAAGCAGGTGTCGTTCAGGCTCAGTGGCGAGGAGCCCAAGACGTTGTACTTGGAATCGGAATCCCCCGGAGTGGTCACCTCCGCAGATATTCAGACCGACGGAGATGTGGAGATCCTGGACAAGACCGTCCATCTGGCGACTGTAAGCGAAGGAGGGCGGTTGCAGATGGAAATGCGGCTGAAGCACGGACGAGGATACGTTTCCGCCGACCGGAATTTCGATGACGATCTGTCCATTGGCTATATCCCCATCGATTCCGTTCACTCCCCGGTCCGAAAGGTCAACTATACGGTTGAACCCTCCAGGTTGGGTCAGATGACGGACTATGACAGGTTGTCCCTGGACGTCTGGACCAATGGATGCATCACTCCCCAGGACGCCGTAGGCCTTGCGGCCAAGTTGATCAGAGACCACATGTCCATCTTTATCAACTTCGAGGAACAAGCCGAAGATGAGGAGGAGCCGGCCAATCAGGTCGTGGAAGTGGTCAACGAGAATCTCGCCAAATCGGTTGACGAGCTGGAACTCTCGGTGCGTTCCTACAACTGCTTGAAGAACGCCAATATCAAGACCATTGGGGAGCTGGTTCAGAAGACCGAGTCGGAAATGCTCAAGACCAAGAATTTCGGCCGAAAATCGTTGAATGAGATCAAGGATATTTTGGGCAGCATGGGCCTGGGTCTCGGTATGGAGCTGGACGAACGGGGGCAGCCGATTGAAGCTCCAGTGAGCGAAGAACAATAAGGACCGGCTGTGGTTCCCGGCAGGGTTGGTCGTTCGGGAGGGTTTGGATGAGACATCGTGTACATGGACGAAAACTGGGGCGAACGCCTCCCCACCGCCGAGCGCTGCTCAGGAATCTATGTACGTCGCTGCTGGAGCACGAACGCATTACCACGACGATTCAAAAGGCCAAAGAGGTCAGGCCGCTGGCCGAGAAGATGATCACTCTTGGCAAGAAAGAGACGCTGCATGCCAGGCGCCAGGCTGCCCGATTCCTTTTGAAAGCCGCTGTCGTCCAGAAGCTCTTCGATACCATTGCTGCCCGCTATGCCGATCGATCCGGAGGTTACACGCGCATCCTGAAGCTGGGACCGCGCGCCGGCGATGGAGCCGAGCTGGCCATCATCGAGCTGATTTCGGAGGAGTCGGAGAAGAAATCCAAGTCCACCGCCAAGAGCCAGGACGAGAGCGGAGGAACAACCCAAGGTTGAGAGCCGGTAGCTACAGTCCGGGTTTGCAACGCCTCGATCCAGCCAGTGTCCCGGGCATGACCGTTTCCGCCCCCGCCGCAAGACCGCATTCCCCATCCGCAAGCAAGAGAATGATCCTTCCCCGCGTCACCCGGTAGAAGTACTGAAAAGATTCCGGATCCGTGGTATTTTGATTGCCGGTCAGTCCGTTTATCTCGATGGGTAGCCGACGAGACCACCGGCAGCCTCTCCGTCCCCCCCCTGCCCGCGACCGAAGATCCTGGCGGGGTAGTCGGTCCCGGCCTCAGACCACCCAGAACGGGCCCGAAATCCCCTCTTTGTGCCAGTCTTCACAATGGGGCCGTTAAAGTATTGAAGATAAAATGTTTTTCATAGCCTGAGCGGTGCATTGGAGCAACCATGGGGGTGGAGGAACGAGAGTCCCGGTCCCGTCAACAGGAGGCTGCGCTGAACGAGCATTATCGGCTGAACCACAGCCGGACCGTTTATCGGGGAAGGGTGATCGATCTCACGGTCGATCGCATCACCATGGACTCCGGAACGCAGGCGGTGCGAGAAGTGGTTGTGCACCCCGGAGGGGCGGCGGTAGTGGCGGTGTTTTCGAACGGGGATGTCCTCCTGGTGGAACAGTTCCGATATCCGATGCAACAGTCTCTGTTGGAACTGCCGGCAGGTCGGATCGACCCCGGAGAGTCCCCCGAGGAGACGGCCGCCAGAGAGTTGGAGGAGGAAGTGGGCTTCAGAGCAGGCAGACTGGAGAAGCTGGCGGAATTCTATACGACGCCGGGATTTTGCAACGAGCTCCTTCACCTCTTTCTGGCGAGAGACTTGGAACCCGGGCGAAGGGCCGGAGATGAGGATGAGGATCTCTCCGTCCATCGCTATTCCCCCGAACAACTGGAGAAACTGATCCGCCGGGGCAAGATCGTCGACGCCAAGACCCTCATCGGCCTTCACCTACTTTTGACCAACGAGGAATTGCGGGCTCCCTGACGACTTCAATTTCGCGAAAGAAGCCAGCGGCGCCAGGACGGTTCCTTGAAGTGAATCCCCTTTGCGATTGTTCGAGGAGACCCCGATTCCATGCTAAGAATACGAGTTCGCCGCCTGTTTCCTGATGCCGTGACCCGTGTGTTTGAGGTTCATGTCCTGGCAGTCCTGGTAGCCGGACTGGCCGCCGGTTTCCTGCCGGCAAGGATTGGAGCCGAAGAACCGGCCGAGACTCCCGTTTGGCCGAGATTCCGGGGCCCTGGCGGTATGGGTGTCTCCGGCGATCGCAATCTTCCGGTTCGCTTTGGGCCGGAAGAGAACGTCGTCTGGAAGACTGGTCTGCTGCCGGGAGAGTCTTCTCCGGTGATTGCCGGGGACCGCTTGTTCCTGACCGGGGCTTCGGAGGATACGCTGGTCACCTATGGTCTAGACCGCGCTACAGGCCGGATCCTCTGGCAGCGTTCCCTGGCAAGGGAACGGGATCAGAGGTACCACAGGATCAACTCGGCCGCTTCTCCAACGCCCGTTACCGATGGAGACGTTCTGGTCGTATTTTTCGGGGATTTCGGCTTGGTTGCCTACGAGTTGGACGGTCGTGAGCGATGGCGATTGCCGGTTGGACCGTTGAACAACGTCAATGGGCACGGCGCATCGCCGATTTTGGCAGACGGCAAGGTCATCATGGTCTGTGACCAGGACAGCGGCTCCTACATGATTGCGGTGGACAAGGACAGTGGGCGGGTGCAGTGGAAGACGGAAAGGCCTGAGGTTACCCGAGGGTATTCGACTCCGGCATTGTTTCGGCGCCGGGGCGAGCCCACCGAGCTGATCGTGCCGGGATCCTACCAGTTGATTGCCTACTCGCTGGATGGAGGAGAGAAGCTCTGGTGGCTGCGGGGCATGGCTTGGCAGCTCAAGTCGGTGCCCTTGATCGACGGCGACAGGATCTACCTCAATGCCTGGGAATCCGGGGGAAACAGCGCCGTTCGGGTCGACCTTCCCTCCCATGCCCAGGTCTTGGAAGAACGGGACACGGATGGGGACGGACGGTTGTCCTTGGAGGAGATCGAAGGATTCAAGCCGTCCAGGAATTGGGGGAACGTGGATCTGGACAAGGATCGATTCCTGAGCCGGCTGGATTGGCAATTCTATCGAGCTCGCCTGGAGGCCCAGAACAACATGATGGCCATACGCCATGGAGGACGTGGAGACCTGACCGGCAGCAATGTTCTTTGGCGATATCGCAAATCCCTGCCGAACGTCTCTTCTCCGCTCCTGTACCAATCCGTCCTCTACCTGGTCAAGGATGGTGGAATCGTCACCACCCTGGATCCGGATAGTGGGAAAGTTCTCAAGCAGGCCCGCCTGAACGGGGCCACCGACCGCTACTATTCTTCTCCGGTTGGTGTGGACGACAAGGTGTACCTGCTCAGCCAGAACGGGAAGGCCCCGGTCTTGAAGGCGGGAGGCCAATGGGAGGTTCTGGCTCTCAATGACCTTGCGGAAGAGTGTTTCGCTACGCCGGCCATTGCTGACAGTCGACTCTATCTTCGCACCCGCCGGACGCTCTATTGCTTCGCTCGCCTTCCCTGACTTCAGCCGTTGATACCGCAGCACAATCCCGGGCCAGCCCGGGCTGCGGCCAGGCTTACCTGAAACAAAAGAAAAAAGAGTTATCCACAAAGGAACACGAAGGACTACGAGGGGTCACCAAGAGGGTCGAGTTGGCTCAAGGGGGATGCGCCAAGGGTCGGCAAGGGGGTCAATGAAGGGCACCAGGGACAAAAAGGATTTTTCCGCGAACAGGCAACAAGAACCGCTGCGAAGCCAGTAGGGGGCGCTTCCCACCACATGGTGACTTACAGGGATGATTAACATCGATGCACAGGATGCACAGGATTTTTTCAGGAAACGGCTAGCTTCCATTGCCGGGAATCCGCAAATCCGCGCCGGATCACCGCCCGAGCCGGCTTCTGGTGCAGGAAGCTCTCGTCCTGTCAATCCTGTGCATCGATGTTCGATCTGTAGAAGACCAGTTTAACGGGACATGGCCCAGGCTCGCGATAGCCAATATGGATCCCTTGTTTCATTCTCGGATGATCTGCCCGGCAGGGCAGGGGCGTCACTTATTTGAAACAAACGCCTCAACTCCAGCAGCCACAGCTTGTGGAACCAGTTTAAGGCCAAGGGATTTAGCGGCATCTGCGAGGCCCGCGAGGCGGCGTGTGCCCCCTTCGGTAGCAAGAGTGATGGGAGGAGGCG
>JAPVWS010000247.1 GCA_027493295.1 Candidatus Versatilivorator vitaminiformans
TTTCAGGGACATCCGAGGGACAAGCAGCCGGTTCGTGGAGACCTTTCATGACGAGGGGCAGACCGACATGGTGGAAGCCATGCGGGCCTACCGCGACATCGGTTTCGACGGTCCCATGCGGCCCGACCACGTTCCCCAACTGTCGGGAGAAGAAGAGGGCGAGGCCGGCTACACCACGCTGGGCCGTCTGTTTGCCGTCGGATACATGCGAGGGTTGATGCAGGCCGTGGGTGACGCCCGGTGACCCTGCGGGCAACTTATCAATTTCATCTCTGCCATGATTAAGGTGATCTGCCTGGATCTGGGCAAAGTCATCATTGACTACGATCCAACCATTCCGCTGAACGCGCTCGGCACACGCTCCGCACTGTCATTGCCCGAAATCATGCAGGTCCTTGCCGACAGGGAACCCCTGTTGCTCTTCGACCGCGGCCATTATTCCCGATCCGACTTCCATCAAACCATGTGCGCCCGCCTGCGGCTGGATGTCTCAACCGAGGAGTTCGAACGGCTCTGGACTTCCCTGTTCCTGCCCGAGCCGCTGCTGCCGGAGTCCTTTCTGCTCAGCCTGAAGCGCCGCTACCGGCTCCTGATGCTCTCCAACGTCAACGAAGTCCACTTCGAGTTCATTTGGAAAAACTATCCCCTGGTCCGCCACATCGAGGATCGCCTCCTGTCCTATGAGCTCGGCTGCCTGAAACCGGAGCCCGCCATCTATCGGATCGCCATCGATCGAGCCGGAGTCCCCCCCGAAGAGATCTTCTTTGCCGACGACCGTCCGGAGAACGTCGAGGCCGCCCGGCAGGCCGGGATTGTGGCCACCTGCTTCCAGTCCGAGCAGCAACTCAGGCTGGCTCTGGCCCAGGCCGGAGTGGTCGTTGACTGAAGGTTGACTTGCGATTTCTGATCCTGGCTGACATCCACGCCAACCTGGAGGCACTCGAGGCGGTCCTGGAGAGGGCCCGGGGGCGGTTTGACCAGGTGATTTGCTGCGGCGACCTGGTAGGCTACGGCCCCGATCCCAACGAGGTGACCGAGGCGGTGCTGCAACTGGGTCCGGCGTTGATGGTGCGGGGCAATCACGACAAGGCCGCCGTGGGATTGACCGATCTCTCTCTGTTCAATCCGCTCGCCAGGAGTGCAGCCCTCTGGACCCGGAATCAATTGTCGGAAGAGAACCGGCGCTATTTGCAGGCAGTACCCCGCGGACCGGTAAAGGGGGACGGATTCACAGTGGCTCACGGGTCCTTGCTGGACGAGGATCAGTACCTGTTGGACCTCGGGGAGGCGCTAGAAAGCCTGAGCCTGGCGGCCCACCGGTTGACCTTCTTCGGGCACACCCACGTTCAGGGTGGATTCGCCTGGTTCAAGGAACAGCGTGCGGGGCCGTTGGATCCCGGTCTGAGAAAGGGGGCCGGTGAAAGCCGGCTGGCGCTCGATCTGGAGAACAGGTACCTGATCAACCCCGGGTCGGTGGGTCAGCCCAGGGACGATGACCCGCGGGCAGCCTTTGCGGTCTTTGATCAGGAGAGGGCGCTGGTTACCTACTTGAGGGTGGAGTACCCGGTCGGGCGCACCCAGAAAAAGATGCGAGAGGCCGGTCTGCCGCCCTACCTGGCCGACCGCCTGAGTCAGGGCTGGTAGCCCGTTGGCCTGCGGCGGTTGGGCCAACAGTCTACTGGAGGCCGATCCCGCTGACCTGCACCTCCGGAACCACGTAGTTCCAATCCCGGGGCAGATTTTCAAAGGCCACCTGAAACTCGGCAACCTGTTGCGGTTCGATCCCGCGCTTTCCCCGATACTCCAGGGCGGTGCGCGCTTCCCTCAAGACCACCTGGTCCAGGGTATCCTTGAAGAGGAAGGTCAACTCCACTCTCCGAACGTTCCCCTCCCCATCGTTGGTCAGCGATCCCTCCACGTAAAAGATCTCGTCCCCCAGGAAGTTTTCCCCCTTGGCCAGCCCCAGACCGGAGAGGGTCACCTGGTCCTTGTAGGCCTCCTCCCGTGCCGCCCTTTCCGGATCGGCGGCGGGGCGGCCAGAGTTGCCACAACCCCCCGCGGCCCATAACAACAGCAGGGCTGAAACCACCAGGAATTGACGGCTGGCTGGCATGGCCGGAAAGTAGCACAGCGGTCGGGGGGTGTCAAACCGCCCCGAGGACCTTGTCGCTAGCCTGTGAAGTGACCGGTGTAAGCAACACGTGAAGTGTCCGCTTCGGGAGTAGCGGCGTAGGACGGGCGTTTTGCCCAACCGGAAAAGGGAGTAGCCGGCGGCTGGCCAAGCTCATGGCCGACCTGCCGCCCTATGGGCCGGCAAGGAACCGCTATAATAGGGCGAATTCCCTCTCAATCGCCGGGCGGGAGCGAAGGCAAAGGCGCACTCATTTGCCGGGGCACGGCGCCCACGGAAGATTCCGAGCGTAGGAACGATGAACGCGACGCTTACCGGATTGCGCGGCTTGATGCTGGACCTGGACGGCACTGTCTACGAGGACAACCGCCTGATTCCCGGAGCCGCCGGGGCCATCGCTGCCCTGAGGGAGCGCGGGTTCCGGCTTCGCTTTGTGACCAACACCACCAACAAGCGGCGGGAAACCATCCGGGACAAGCTCCATGCCCTGGGCATCGAGTCCGACGCCTCGGAGATATTCACGGCTCCGGTGGCAGCCAGCCTGATGCTGCGGCGCCATCCGGAGGCCCGCTGCTGGGTGGTGACCCGGGGCGACTCCATCCAGGAGTTCCAGGGCCTGAGACTGGACGAGGACCGGCCCGACTTCGTGGTCCTGGGCGATCTGATGGAAGGGTTTACCTTTGAATTGCTCAACCGTGTCTTCCGCAAGCTGATGGACGGCGCCGAGCTGATCGCCATGCAGAAGAACCGTTACTGGCTGACGCGAGGCAAACTCACGCTGGACATGGGACCCTTCGTAGCCGCCCTGGAGTTCGCCACCGGACGCAGCGCCCGGGTGATCGGCAAACCCTCGCGGGAATTCTTCCGCCTGGCACTGTCCCACCTCGGACTGCCCCCTCACCAGGCGGCCATGGTGGGGGACGACTGGGAATCCGACATTGGCGGCGCCCAGACGGTGGGCGTGCGCACCATCCTGGTCCGAACCGGCAAGTATCAGCCCGAAGACGAGAACAATCTCGATTCGAGGCCTGATGGCATCATCGAAGGCCTCGGCCACCTGCCGGAGATCCTTGCGTGAGGCAAAGCCCCGGAGGGTCTCTTTTGCCTGGCTTCAGCCTTTTGGACACCGGAACAACGGATGCGTGAAACGCTGCTGAGCTATCTGCCCGAGTTTCTGGAACGCGGCGACGACACCGCGCTCATGGGCCGAGCCGGGCTGCGGACCGACTACTGGTCCTATCGCAGGCTGGCCGAGACTGCCTTCCAGGTGGCCCGGGAACTGGGCTCGCGGGGACTTTGCCTGGGTGACCGGCTGGTGTTGTGGGAAGACAACTCCCCCGAATGGGTGGCCGTCTTCATGGGGTGCCTGATGCGGGGGGTGGTCGTGGTTCCCCTGGATGTACAGAACTCCCCCGAGTTCGTTGCCGGTATCGAGCGCCAGACCCGGCCCAAGCTGGTTCTGGGAGGAAGCCCCGGCGCCGCGCTCGTAGAACTGCAAGCACCGGCGGATTCAGTCGCGGAGTTCTGCCACAGCGCTGCCAGGCAGGCGCCGACCCCTGACTGGAGTTACGCCGGCAAGGTCACTGGCGACCACCTGGCCGAGATCGTGTTTACCTCGGGGACCACGGCGACGCCCAAGGGGATTCGCCTTACCCACCGGAACCTGTTGTCCAATCTGACTCCCCTCGAAACCGAGATCCGGAAATATGTCAAGTGGGCAGCTCCGGTTCATCCCATCCGCTTCCTGAGCCTGCTGCCCCTCAGCCACGTTTTCGGCCAGATGATGGGCATTTTCGTCCCGCCTCTGCTTGGTGGCCAGTCTCTCTTTCTCAATACCCTCAATCCCTCGGAGATCATCTCGGCCATTCGCCGGGAACGGATCTCGATGCTGGCCACCGTTCCCCGCATCCTGGAGCTGCTGCGGGACAAGATCGAGCGGGACGAGGCCACCCGCAATCGCCGGCCTTCGCTGGCCGAGCTGTTCGACCGCAGCGCCGGGCAGCACTGGCTGCGTCGCTGGTGGACCTTTCGCCACGTCCGCCGCCGCTTCGGCTGGAAATTCTGGGCCTTCCTTTCGGGAGGGGCGACGCTCGACTCCGGCACCGAAGATTTCTGGAAGAGGATGGGCTATGCCGTGATGCAGGGCTACGGAATGACCGAAACGGCGGCCATCATCAGTCTTGCCCACCCCTTTCGACCCGGTCGCGGCTCGATCGGCAAACCCATGCCCGGCCAGGAGATCAAGCTGGACGAGCAGGGTGAAATCCTGGTGCGGGGCCGCAACATCTCACCCGGCTATTGGGGGGCGGAGGAAGCCTCACTCACCGACCAGGAGGGTTGGCTGCGAACCGGGGACCTGGGCCAACGGGACGAAAAGGGGAACCTTTATTTCCGCGGCAGGCGCAAGGAAGTCATCGTCACCTCGGCCGGCTTGAACGTCTTCCCCGCGGATATCGAAGCCTCTCTCAACCGGCAGCCCGAGATCGGCACCAGCGCCGTGGTCGGAGTGGACGGCGCGCAGGGTCCCGAGCCCGTGGCCGTGCTGATCCTGAGCAGCCCGGAGGCGGACCCTTCCACGGCCGTCCAACGGGCCAACCAAAGCCTCAGCCCCTACCAGCAGATCCGACACTGGGTGATCTGGCCCGAGCGCGACTTTCCGCGGACGGCCACTCAGAAGGTGCGCAAGCGGGACCTGGTTCGGTTTGCGACCCGGCAGGGAAGGGAACCGGCCGGCCCGGTCGGAGACAACCCGGAAGGCCTGCGGGGCGAAATCCTGACAATCGTCGAGAGCATCACCGGCACCTCGCCGCAGCGGCGGGACCGTGAAGCCAATCTGACCTCCGATCTCAAGCTGGATTCCCTGGCCCGAGTCGCGCTCATCACCCAACTGGAAGATCGCTTTCGGATGGACCTGGACGAATCCAAAGTGACCGAGGCTCTGACGCTGGGTGACCTGGAACAGCTGATCGGCCGTCCGGACGGTCTGGCCGAGGGCGGCCCGCCTGAGTCGATTCCTCCAGGTCCTGAAAGCGGAGGCGACAGGCGGGCTCCGTCGGAAGCACGTCCGGACCCGGGTCCCTCACGGCCGGACCGGGAAGCTCCCGCCAGATCCTGGCGCCCCTATCCCTATCCCTACTGGTCCTTGAGGCGGCCCGCCACCTGGATTCGCTTCCTGTTCCAGCACTGTCTCATCTGGCCGCTCACCCATTTGCTCTGCTGGACCCGGGTGAGCGGCCGCAGACACTGGGAGGGACTCCGCGAACCCGTGCTGGTGATCGCCAACCATGTAACCTTCTTCGATCCGGCGCCCATCATGGCCGGCCTGCCCTGGCGCCACCGGAACCGGCTGGCCGTCGCCATGATCGGCGAAAGGCTGAGGGACTTCCGATACCCGCTGCCGGGGCGCGGGCTGGCCCGCTTCACCGACTACCTGGCCTACGGCACGACGGCCGGCGGGTTCAACGCCTTTTCGCTGCCCAGGCAAACCGGGTTCCGGCGCAGCTTCGACTACGCCGGGGAGGCCATGGATCGCGGCTACAGCGTCCTGGTCTTTCCGGAGGGAGCGCGCACCAAGGATGGCGAAATACAGCCCTTTCAGTTCGGAATAGGACTGCTGGCGGCCGGTCTCGGGGCTCCGGTCGTCCCCGCCAGGATCGAAGGATTGTATGAGCTGAAGCAGAGGAGGTTCGCAGGGATCCACTGGCCCTTCACCCGGCCCGGTCAGGTTTCGGTGACCTTCGGTCCACCGCTGCGGCCCTCGCCTTCGGATTCTCCCCAGGATCTGACCCGGGAGTTGGAGAAACGCGTCAGAGGGTTGAGTCGTCGCAAGGCCTCAAAAAGGGGTTGAGGCATATCCATAGGGCCGATGCCGGGGTGACCTTCAGGGCAAGAGGCCACCGCGATTGAGGCAGCCCCGCGGAGGCTACAATTTGCCGGCGATGGCCTCGGCCATCTCAGAGGTGGTGGCGGCGCCTCCCATGTCGTAGGTCCGAACCCGGCCTTCCCGAATGACCTCTCCCACGGCCTCCTCCAACCGTTGGCTCTTGTCGCCCTCAGACAGATAGTCCAGCATCATTTTGGCGGCCAGAATGGTTGCGATGGGGTTAACCTTCGACTGTCCCACGTACTTGGGCGCCGATCCGTGAGTCGGCTCGAAGACGGCCAGCCGGTCGCCGATATTGCCGGAGCAGGCGAACCCCAGTCCACCCACCATCTGGGCGCACAGGTCGGAGACGATATCCCCGAAAAGGTTGGGAGCG
Organism: Candidatus Versatilivorator vitaminiformans; assembly: GCA_027493295.1. Lineage (GTDB taxonomy): Bacteria > Acidobacteriota > Terriglobia > Versatilivoradales > Versatilivoraceae > Versatilivorator > Versatilivorator vitaminiformans. Next base: position 6,391 of record JAPVWS010000247.1, read on the forward strand.
ACCAGGACGTCGTAGTTGAGGGGGTTCTTGAGCAGCCACATGGCCATGGCGTCCACGTTGGCGTGGTCCCAGGGAATGTCGGGGTAGTCCGCCGCGATTCTCCGGGCAGCTTCCAGGAAGAGTCCGTCCGTGGCCCGCACCACGTTGGCCTTGTGCACCACCGTCACGCGCTTGCGCCCATGGTCTCGGGCAAACTGGAATGCGGCACGGATGATGCGCTCCGAGCCATTGCGGGAATTGATCTTGCAGGAAATGGCAAACTGGTCCGAAGCCAGCCCCTTGAAGGGAACAAAGGAGGGCGAGATCTCCGCCAGAAGATGGGACAGGCTCTGCGGAACCGGGTGAAACTCCACCCCGGCATAGAGGTCCTCGGTATTCTCCCGGAAGATGACCAGATCGATCCCCTCTCGGGTGTTGATGGGGTTTCCGGCAAAAGCACGACAGGGCCGCAGGCAGACGTAGAGATCGAAGAGCTGGCGCATGCGAACGATGGGAGAGCGATAGACCAGTCCCTTGGTGCGAAGTTCCGGCGCCAACTCCTGCCCGGCCTCTCGAGCCGGCTTGGAGGTGATGGCCCCGAAGAGGGCCGCATCCACCTGTTTCAGCAGTTCTATGGTGCGGACGGGGAGCGGGTCGCCTTCCTGACACCAGAACTCCCAGCCAATGTCACCCGGGAGATACTCCGCATCCAACTCCAGCCGATCCAGCACCATCCTGGTGGCCTGCAAGACTTCCCCGCCTACGCCGTCTCCCGGCAGCCAGGCAATCCTGTATTTGGGCATGAAGCTTCCTCCTTGAGCAAGGCGATCCATCCACGGGCAGGGGAAACACCCGCATAATATACTATGAAAATAGTAGATATTTAGGGTGCCAGTACAGTCGGGCCGTTACTGGCGTAAGGGTCGGGTTATTCTTTTTTAAATACTACTATTTATATAGTTGACAAATCTCCCTCTGGCCTTGATACTGCGATCATTTCGGTAACCGTTATCTACTATATCTATAGTGTGTTGCCGTTCCCGGGCGCGGCGGCACCGGCTTCAGTCCAGAAACCGTTCAATACCCACCTTGTCCAGGGGAATGCGGGGCTTTCGGCCCAGGACCAAGTCCACCAGTACTTTCGCGGTGGCCGGCGCCTGCATGATGCCGGAGCTGGAATGGCCGGCGGCCCACAGGAAGCCGGCGCTGGCTCGGGGGTCCGGACCGATAATGGGCAAGGCGTCGGGACTGGCCGGCCTCAGTCCGGTCCAGATATCCAGCATAGCCTGGTCCATGAGCCCCGAAAGAACCGTGCTGACCACCCCGGCCAGATAGTGCAACCCCTCCGGCGTGATTTGCCTGCGGAACCCGATCTCCTCATGAGTGGCCCCCACTACCACCCGCCCGTCGGGCCTGGGGGTGATGTATCCGTAGCGGCCCCAGCGGTGAAGCGTATGACGCAGGCCGAGCTCTGGCCCCTCCAGGGACATGATCTGACCGTGGTCGGGAGTGATGGGAGCCGCGAGTGCGGGATCGAGGAGGCCCGCCCAGGCGCCGGCGGCGTTGATCACCCAGCCCGCTCCCATGCGATCATGGCCTGAACGCACCCCCGTCACCCTGGCGCCATCCCAGGTCAGGGCCGTCACCGGCCAGCCCGGGAGCATCCGTACGCCCTTGAGCCGGGCCGCCCTGGCGATGGTGGCCGTGAAGTTGCGGGCGTCCAGGAACCGGCCCTCGGGGTGCTGGATTACCGCCTCCAGGTTATCCGGGAGCGCCGGCTCCCGGCGCCGAGCCTCCGCCCCGGTCAGAACCTCCACGGAGACACCGGCCGCGGCCTCCCGTTCGGCGTCGGCCGCCGCCTCGGCGGCTTCCCCCGGGCTTAGCGCCAGCGTCATGCTCCCCCGGCCGCCGTAGCCCATCCTGCGCCCCGTTTCCTCGAACAGCGCCGTGTCGAGCTGGTCGTATAGCTGCCGGGAGAGGAGCGTCGCCTGACGAAACCAGGGGTCTCCCTGGAGATGACTGGAGGGACCGATGATGCCGGCCGAAGCCCAGGAGGCTTCCCGAGCCAACGATCCCTTGTCCACCAGAGCCACCTGGAGGCCTTCCGACCTCAAGTAGTAGGCGGCGCTGCACCCGATGGCGCCCCCACCGATGATCACCACGTCCGGCTGTCTGCCCACGGGTTCGGACCCTTTCCCGGTCGGGATCGAGCCGTTAGAAACCGGCTTCTTCCCCGGCGATTCTCTGTTAGAATGGCTGTCCTTTGCGGTCCAAAACAGACTTTCAGGGACATCGGAGTAGGGACGGAGCAGCCTCGCCCGCCGCCGACAGGCTGGCGTTCCCGAGGATTCCGACAACTCCGACTTGAATGCGTTCCGTCAGCCGGCCCGCGGCGCCTCCGCCCGCGGACGCTCCAACAAACAGAGTGAGTCAAGCACGAAAGCCGATTTCAATGCAAGCCGGCGAACTCATAAATTCAACCAGGAGGATGCATGCCTGACCAGAAAGATTCCAATCCCAACGTTTCTCGCCGTCGCTTCATGCGAACCAGCGTCCTGGCCGGCACGGCCCTGGGTCTCAACGCCGCGGTCGCAGGTTCCACCGCGGGGGCCGCACCAGCCACTCCCCTGAAAAAAGCCAGGAGACCCGGGAAGTCCTTCACGGGAAAACGGCCGGAAGACTATCGGGTGGTGCTGCAGGACATCGGCGACCCCCTGCTGCGCATGCCCTGGCCGCCCAGCCCGGAGGGCCTGGTGGAAGGCTCCATCGGGGCGCTCAAGGACTCGGCCGTCAACATGTACGCTTTCGGCATCAACCACGCCGGCGGCACCACCCACTGCTCCAAGCTCTACCCCATCATAGGTGAAGAGCAGCCCCTGCTGAAGAGCGGCAACACGCTGCGGATGATGCAGGCCGTCCAGCGCCTTTGCGAGGCAGGACACGACCCGTTGACCCTCATGTGCGACGGCGGGCACAAGGCCGGCCTGGACGTGTTCCTGCGCCTTCGCATGAACGATCACCACGATCGCTGGGGCGACCGGATCGGCCTGGACAAGCCCTCCCGGCTCCCCAAGGACCATCCGGCCGAGCCCTATTTCTACACTCCCAAGTGGAAGCGGGAGCACCCCGAGTGGCTGATCGGCGATCGCCACGCCTCCCATCCCGACACCAGCTTCGAGTACATGCAGTCCAGCGCCGGCAACTACGCCATCGGCCCCTACCGGGACCTCATCTTCAACCTGGCCGCCGAAACCCTCACCCAATACGATCTGGACGGTTTCGAGCTGGACTTCTTCCGGTCCCCCTTCCTCTTTCCCATCTATGAAGCCTACGTGCAGCGCCACGTGATGACCGAGCTGATCCGCCGGATACGCCGGGTTGCCGACGAGCAGGCGGCCAAGCGAGGCCGGCCCATCTTCCTTTCCGCCCGGGTCCCGGCCACCGTCGACCTCTGCCTGCGCATCGGGATCGATCTACCGGTCTGGTTCCAGGAGGGGTTGCTGGACATGGTGGTGGTCAGCAACGGGCTCTCGCCCTTCAGCACCCCCTGGACGGAGCTGTCCCAGTTGGGCGCCAAGCACGGCATTCCCGCTCTGGCCTGCTTCACCCACGCCCGGCCCACCCGGGAAGGCCGGGAATCGCTGCGGGCGGCCACCCATAGGGCCTTCTCCTCCGGGATCACCGGCATCCAGTTCTGGAACTACTTCTACCGCATGCCCCACTATCACCGGCCCGGGGAAAACCCGCTCGACCTGAGCTTCACCCACGACCTGGTCGATCGCGACCTGGTGAAAAACGGTCCCAAGAAATACCTGCTGGACGGCAGCCCTCACACCGGGAGCATATTGACCGGGACTTTCGGCCACGCCGAGTGGCCCGGCCAAACTCCCATGATGATCGGGCTATCCACCGACGGCATCGGCCACACGGTCGCCTTCGACATCGCCGACGACCTCAGCCGGTCCAAGCCCAAGGGATCTCCGCGGGCCTGGGTGCGCATCGTGGATCTCGGCCCCGAGGACCGGTTGGAATTCGCCTGGAACGGAAAGCCGATTCAACCCGATCCCAAGGCTTTTGCCGGAATCACCCTGAAGGACAGCCACGAGTTCGAGTTCGAGCTGGATCCCGCCGCGGTCCGTCCCGGCGAGAACCACCTGGAGATCAAGCTGCTGGAGCGGCACGCCCGGCTGGAACCCTACGTCACCCTGGTGGACGGGCGTTTGAGCATCCCGGAATTGAAGGGCGCCTGACGAAGGACACTCGCCCATGGAGAGCCGCCGTCAACTCCTGCTGGCTCTGCTGCTGCTCGGCCTGGCAGCCTTCTGCCATCGCCAGGAAGCGCCGCCGCCGGACCCCAATCCGGCCGAAGTCCCTGCCGCCCTGCAGGACCTCTACGCCATCTTCAGCGATGAGATCAGACCCGAGGCGGTCGGCAACGTCTACCAGGCGGTGGGCAATCGCTTCCAGCTCGAGGGAAAGCTCTACGCCGCCGTTCTGAAGGCCCTCAACGCCTACGACATCCTCCAGGAGACCACCCGCCTGCCGCAAGCCGACCGGGAACGGCTGCTGCCCAGAAGCCGCCAGGAAGCCAGGGAGGCCTTTGCCGCTCTGGAAGAATCCCTGGACTGGCCGCGCATTGGGGTGGAGCTGGGTGCGGAGGGCTTTGAGTTCGACGGCCCTCCTCAACTCGGCCTCTACCGGGAAATCCCGCAGCCGCTTCTGCTCACGATTCACAACGCCACTTCCAAGACCAGAATGATTTCTCTCCGGAGTTCCAGTCTCCGGCTGGAGGTGGGCACCCTGGAGGTAGCTCCCTCGGCCACCCGGCATGTGCCGGCCCATTTCGATTTCCCGGAGACCGGGGAGGGCGAGGTCCGCCTTGCAGTGGCGTCCGAGGGAACGAGCGCGGCCTGGCGCCTTCCCTTCCGGGTGGCGGAATCCGGTCTGCTGGAGGGGAGGCTGGTGGAGGCCGAGGGCGGTTCCCCGACCATCGGCCGGATTCGAGTGACCGACGCCGACGGGCGCTATCGGGCTCCGCTGGAGGCCGAGTACGGTCTGATCCTGCGTCCGCGGAGGGACCCGGCCCGCTGGAGCTATGCCTCCGGAAACTTCCGCCTGCGCGCTCCGGCCGGCAAGATCCGGATTTCCATCCGGCGAGGCATGGAATATCTGCCCATCGACGAGGAACTCGAGCTGGAGGCCGGTCAGACCCTGCGGCGCACCTTTGCGCTCAAGCGCTGGGCCCACATGGAGCGCGAGGGATGGCATTCCGGAGACACCCACATCCACATGCTGGATCCGCCCAGCGCGCTGTTCGAGATGCAGGCGGAGGACCTGCGGGTCGGCCATGTTCTCGTCCTGGAACACATGGGGAAGATCTATTCCGCCGAGCACTTCCGGGGCGAGCTGGACCCGATATCCGATCCCCGCCACCTGGTCTACTACAACCAGGAGTACCGCAACCAGACCCTGGGCCACGTCAGCCTTCTCAGCCTCAAGAAGCTGGTGGAGCCCATCTCCACCGGCGGACTGGCCGTTCCCGAGACCACCGTCTACCGCTATTCCTACCTGAGACCCTCCCGCAAGGGGTTCCCCCGCCACGGTCAGGCCGGCTGGCCCGACGCCCTGGTGCTGGACGCCATGCGGGAAACCCACCGGCAGGGAGGACTGGTGAACTGGGCCCACCTGCGTCCTGCTCAACTCGAGTTCCCCATCGACATGGTTTTCGGCGAGATTGACACCGCCGACATCCTCACCCACACCCGGCTCCCGCAAACCCTCAAGCTCTGGTACCACCTGTTGAACTGCGGCTTCCGCTTGCCCGCCACCGCAGGAACCGACCGCATCGGGCCGGAGGAGCCGGTGGGTCACCAGAGGGTCTATGTCAAGCTGGACGGCCCCCTCACCTACCCCGGCTGGATGGAAGGACTGCGCCGGGGCCGTTCCTTCGTGACCAACGGACCCATGGTCAGCTTTTCGGTGGACGGCCGGGGACCCGGCGAGACATTGACGCTTAGCAAGCGCAAGGTCCTTCGTATCGAAGCCCGGGCGCGCTCCCTGAGGCCCTTCGAACGGCTGGAGATCGTGGTCAACGGGAAGGTGGCGGCCAGCGTCCCGGCACAAGACCAGGGACGCCGCGCGGAGCTCAGCCTCGAGTACCCGGCCGACCAAAGCCTGTGGATCGCGGCTCGCTGCATGGGGGGATCCCCCGAGGAAACCTCCATCTGGACCCATCCCCTGTTCGCCCACGCCAACCCGGTCTATATCGATTATCCCGGAAGAGAACTGGCCGAGGCCGAAAGCGGATGCTATCTGCTCGACTTTGTTGCCCGGCCGCAACCATTCGAGGAACCCGATGACTCCCTCAGCCAAACCCAGCCTGACCCTGTTGCTCTGCCTCACCCTTGCCGCCTGCACCCCGGCCCCGGACGACCGGGCTCCGGCGGAAGGCAATGGTGCCGAGAACTGGAAGCGGGACCAGCGCAGCTTCGTCTACCTCTCGGAGAGGCGCGCCCGCTACGCGGGGGTCACCCGCAACGCCGAGGGCCGGCTGTTGATCCTGTACACCCACCAGACGGCTCAACAGGAGCGGGAGGGTTCGGGAGAGCTCCACCTGGTGCGCCGGACCCGGGGCGGAGACTGGTGGTTTTATCCGGAGACGGTCTTCCAAAGTCAGCAAGGCGAACCCCGGGCCATGGGCACCCTGACCACCCTGGAATCCGGCCGCATCATCGCCCCCTTCGCCGAGCTTGACGACAGCTCTGCCGGCAGCCGGCTGCGGCTGCTGGCTTCAGAGGACCACGGTGAATCCTGGACCACCAGTGCGCCCCTGGGAACCCACCCCCTCATCTGGGCCACACCCTATGGAAGGCCCTTCGAGGCGGGCGACCGGCTGTTGATGCCTGTCCACGGAGCCGTCAACCGGGAGGACCTGGCGGCCTCCCGACTGCGATCGGGACTGCTGCAGTCCGGCGATGGCGGCAGGAGCTGGGGGGATTGGATCCCGATCGCGCCTCCGGGCCCGGAGGCGGACCTCAGCTACGAGTTTCCGGCGGTGCTTCCCCTGCAGGACGGGACCTGGCTGGCGGTCCTCACCGAAAGGCAATTGAAGAAGCGTCCCCGCCTCCCCCTGGATATTCCGCAGACGCTGGTTCGGTCCTACAGCAACGACCAAGGCAAGACATGGACCCGACCGGAGCCTCTGTGCGTCGGTTCCTGGGCCAGCCTGACCCCCATGGGCGACGGCACGGTGGCCTGCTCCTTCGCCCTCTGGTCGGCCTGGGGCAGCATGGAAGTCATGTTCAGCGACGACGGCTTTCGAACCATCCGCCACCGGATCCCCTTCGTGGAACACAACTGGCTGCCCGGCTACGGACCCAGCGGTTGGGGCGGAGGCTGGGCCCGGGACCCCATCCCCCTGCCGCCGGTGGTCCCCAACCTGGAAGGGAACTGGAAGGCCGGCCACTACGGGTTTTCTTCCGGCCTGGCGCTGGACCAGGACCGCCTGATGCTGGTGCTGGGACAGCGGCAAAAGGGCAGCGGCTACACGGATCCGCCCCACGAAGTGAACCTTCCCGTCGAGAAGGAGCGGATCGAGACCATTGTCGTGAAGCGGGAGCGGGAACCCTCGGCCCCGGTCGCCGAACCGTTACGGGCCCACGGCCAGCCGGACGGTCAATGGCACCTGGCCGAGAGATGGCCCGAAGACGAGTGGCGCCAAAAGGTCGGGCAGCCGCCCAACGACGTGACCCTGGTGCTCCAGTCGGGGCGCTGGATACGCCTCAAGGCCCACTACACCGTTCCCCACCAACACGGTCCCGGCAGAATCATGGGGCGGGAGCGCGGCTACTGGGTCTGGAAGTCGATCGACGGACTCCACTACCGGACGCGGCTGCAGGGATCCTATTCCGATGATCGGGGGAAGACCTGGAAGCAGGCCAAGGTGGAGGACCCGGTGCTGCTGGCTGCGGCCGTGCACCTGGGGGGTGTGGCCTTCGAAGAGCCGGACGGCACCCTGGTGGCTCCCGTCTACGGCTACCTGAGCCAGGACGACATGTCGGTCTCCCTCTACATCTCCGCCCTGGTGAGATCCCACGACGGAGGCGCGTCCTGGGGCGACTGGAGCACCATCGCCTATGACCGCAAGAACCGCTACACCGCCTACAGCGAGACCCAGGTCATGGCCCTTTCCGATGACATTTGGGTGGGCTTTCTCCGCAGCGAGAACCGCAGCTACGTCCCGGTGATGAGGGCCTTCATCTCCCGGACCCTCAGCACCGACCGGGGAAGAACCTGGAGCCCGCCCCAGCCCACGGCGGCGGCCGGGGTCACCGCGGGACTGCGGCTGCCGGATGGAGGCATCGCCCTGTCGGCACAGAACACCTGCGGCTGGGGGCTGGCGGTCACCTACAACTACGGCCACACCTGGAACTACGTGCTGCCGGCCACCTACTTCTCGGCCCGGGCCGGCGTGATCGACGACAAGTCCTTCTGGCTACACGACGCCAATGGAGGGATCGTGTCCATCTATCGCAGGCCCTGAGCCTGTCTTTCTCACCACCTGCGCGGCTTTGCCTGTCAGGCAGCCGGCGGGTACTTGACCGTGAGCCAGACTCCGCGAAGCCTCAGCCCGTCCCGGCCCCTGCCGCCCTTCTCAACCCAGACCTCGAGCCGATTGATTCCCTGACGGACCCTTGCCGCTTGAACAGGGCCGCCAAGGCGTTCGAGGCCTTCCGGAGCATCCCCCCCGGCGGGCTCACCGGCTTTCAAGGCTACCTCTCCCCCATTGAGCCGTCCGGCGATGCGTTCACCCCGGGCCAGGCCTTCCAGGTCCAGGTCCAGCCGAACCGAGCCAGGGCGATTCGAGCGCCCGGCGGCTTCCAGGTCATCCCCCACCGGCAGTTCCACGGCAGCGGCCGGCCCCGGATTGCCCCGGCTCAGCTCCAGGGGAAGCTGCCCCGGGTGGCTGGCGGTGGCGTAGGGTCCGATATGCTGGATGTAGTCCACCCCGAAGCGCTTGTCCCGAAACTGCAGGCTCGAAGCCGACTGAATATCCTCAAGCAGGCCATAGGCCTCGGGCACCGGCCGGCCGTAGGCCAGCATAGGTACCTTGCGGTAGTGGTAGTTCCAGAGGTAGATCCCGTCAGCTCCCGCCTGGAAGATGTTGGCAGCCGCGCCCCGCATGGTCTCATCCGAACCGAAAACCTGCAGCCCGCAGTTGATGCAGGGGTAGACGGGAACGTCGTGGCTGTGTCCCAGCTTCACCAACTCCTGCGCCGGATTGGTGAAGACCGTATATCCCCCGCCGATCAGCATCCGGTCCACCCAACCCTGCTTGAGCCAGGTCTCCACATCCAGGCCGATGCCCTTGCAGGCCTGCAAGGTCCCCGGAACCCTCACGCCCAGAAGCATGGGCCTTTGCCGTGATTCCGAAACCTTCCTCACAACCCGGTGAGCCCCCTGGATCAGCTCGTTCATGAGAGGCGTTCCCGCTTCTACCTCCCCGGGCTTGAAATACCAGGGCATGCGAAAGAAGTTCAGGTCGATCCCGTCCAGGTCGTAGTTCTCGGCGCTGTGGCGGACCCACCAGAGCCGGTCCTCCCGAACTTCCGGTATGGCGAAATTCAGGCCGGACCACGTGGCCGCCTCCATGGTCGTGAAGGGGCTTCCCTTCTGGCTCCGGTCCCCCAGCAGCCACTCCGGATGGGCCACCTTCAGGGGATAGACCAGCTTCCCCTCGGGCATCCCGAAGGCATCGTGGGTGTCGTTCATGCGGATCGAACCGAAGACCTCCAGGCCCTGGCGGTGAATGCCCTCGACCATGATGGGCGTCGGATCGCGGATGGCGTCATTGAGGGGCCGGTTCTGCTGCTGGGTTTCCCAGTAGCGGGTCTGCCCCGGACCCTGAGCGATGCCCCACATGATGCACCAGGCGATGCTGTCCACCGGGGTCCCCAATATTGGCTGGACCCGCAGCCCCGCAAAGGCCTCGGCTCCCTTGGCCGCCTCGGGGTCGTAGACCAGGTCCCCGTCGTCATCCAGGATCAGCCTCCGACGACGCTCCACCGCCTTGCGCCGCGCC
>JAPVWS010000248.1 GCA_027493295.1 Candidatus Versatilivorator vitaminiformans
GAAGCGCTGGCCTACGCCGAATCCAGTCCATTGCCCCAGGTGGAAGAGGTCACCAGCGACGTCTACGTCAGTTACCCCTAGTTGAGAGTCGTTGAGAATTGAGGTCCACCGTACGATCAAGGAGGTCTTGAAATGGCAGTAGCCACCGCCGCCAGAACCATCACTATCGCCGAGGCGCTCAACGAGTCCATTCGGCTGGAGATGCGCGCCGATCCCAAGATCGTCATCATGGGCGAGGACATCGCCGGAGGAGCCCAGGTGGAGCACCTGGAAGATGACGAGGCCTGGGGGGGTGTCATGGGCGTGACCAAGGGATTGGTGCACGAGTTCGGACGCGAGCGGGTTCTGGACACACCCATTTCCGAAGCTGCTTTCATCGGAGCCGCGGTTGGGGCCGCGGCCACCGGGCTGCGCCCCATCGCCGAACTGATGTTCTGCGGATTCCTGGGGAGTTGCCTCGATTCACTGCTCAACCAGGGATCCAAGCTGCGGTACATGTTCGGCGGCAAGGCCATGGTTCCGGTCACCATTCGCACCATGATCGGTGGCGGCTTTCGTGCCGCCGCCCAGCACGCCCAGACCCTCTATCCCATGTTCGCCAACATCCCCGGCCTGAAGGTGGTGGCCCCCTCCAACGCCGCCGACGCCAAGGGCCTGCTGACGGCCTCCATCCGGGATGACGATCCGGTCATCTTCTGCGAGCACATCACCATGTACACCATGAAGGGCGAGGTGCCCGGGGGAGAGCACATCGTGCCCATCGGCAAGGCCGCCGTGGCCCGGCCGGGCAGCGACGTAACGCTGCTGGGAGTAAGCCTCACCGCCGTTCATGCCTTGAACGCCGCAGAGACCCTGGCCAAGGAGGGCATCGATGCCGAGGTGATCGACCTGCGCACCGTGTCCCCGCTGGACGAGGAGACCATTCTGGAATCGGTGAAAAAGACCGGGCGCCTGGTGATCGTCGACGAGGCCAATCCTCTCTGCGGGCTGGCCTCGCACATTGCCGGCATGGTCGCCAGCCGGGGATTCCACTGGCTGCGGGCGCCGGTGGGCATGGTAACGGCCCCCCACTCCCCGGTGCCCTTCAGCCCGGTGCTTGAGGACGCCTACCTGCCCAATCCGCAAAAGGTGGTGGCCGCCGTGAAAGAGACCTGCTCCAAGGCGTCTTGAGAAAGTGGCCGCCGATCGATAGGGAACGAGGAAAGGTCTGATGCCAATTGACGTCATCATGCCCAAGATGGGCATGGGAATGAGCGAAGGCAAGCTGTCCCGCTGGCAGGTTCAGGACGGAGACTCGGTGGAGGCCGGCCAGGTCGTCCTGGAGGTGGAGACGGACAAGGCCACGGCGGAGATGACCGCTGACGTGGACGGGGTCATCAGCGTGGTGGTGGCCGAGGGAGAGGTGGTGGACGTGGGGACGGTCCTGGGCCGGATCGAGCCTGCCGAAGGGGCCGTGGTCAAGCCCCGGGCCGGGGGCGCGGCCGAGGGTCCCAGCGCCGAAATCCTGCAGGCCAACGGCATCGCCCTGAACGTGCAGCAGACCGGCGAAGGGCCCGCGGTGGTCTTCATCCACGGCCTGAGCAGCTCCATGGAGCTATGGACCGGCCTGGACCAGGCCGGTTTTCAGGGCCGCACCCTGATCAGCTACGATCTGCGCGGCCATGGCCGTTCCGAGCAGACACCGGGCGCCCACACCCTGCGCAAACACACGGCTGACCTGGTCGCTTTGCTGGAAACACTGGGGGTTGAGCAAGCCAGCCTGGTGGGCCACTCGCTGGGCGCCATGATTGCGGTCGAGCTGGCCGCCAGCCGGCCCGAGAGCGTGCGTTCCCTTTCGTTGCTGTCCACCACGGCCGCCTTCCCGCAGGAAACCCGAAACACCCTCTTCGAGCTGGCATCGGCAGCCAGCTTCGGCGGCATGGAGGGCATTGCCGACACACTCATCGAGCTGACCTTCAGACCCGCCTTTCGGGACGCCAATCCCAAAGTGGTGGAGGCCATCCGCCGCAGCATCCTTTCCAGCGACGCCGCCAGCATCGTGGCCGCCACCCGCATGGTGGCCAAAGCCGACCTGCGCCCTCGCCTGGGCAGCCTCAATTGCCCCACCCAGGTCCTGGTGGGCTCGGAAGACGGCCTCACGCCGCCGGACCTTTCCCGCCAGTTGGCCGACGCCATTGAGGGAGCTCAACTGCACGAACTGCCCGATTGCGGGCACGCCGCCCCGGTGGAGCAACCCGCCCCGGTCACCCGGCTATTGGCCGAGTTCGTCTGACCGGGCGTCCGGCATTCTCCTGGGTACTACTAATTCGACATGAGCAAAGTCGGGATCGTGGCCAATCCGGCGTCGGGTAGAGACATCCGTCGCCTGGTGGCCCAGGCCTGGGTGGTCTCCAACCAGGAAAAATCGGCCCTGACCGCTCGCCTGCTGCGCGGCCTGGAGGCAGCCGGGGTGGAGCAGGTGCTCTACATGCCCGAGCCCGCCGGAATCTGCCCCAAGGCCTGCCAGAAAATGGGTGAGACCCGGTTGCGGGTGTCTCCGCTGGAGATCCCGGTCAGCGGCGGTCCCCAGGATTCCACCCGGGCAGCAGCGGCCATGGTGGAGGCCGGGGTTGGATGTATCGTGACACTGGGCGGCGACGGTACCAATCGAGCGGTCTTCAAGGGCAGCGGCAGCGAGGTCCCCCTGTTGCCCATCTCCACCGGAACCAACAACGTCTTCTCCGAATTTCAGGAGGGCACCACTGCCGGACTTGCCGCCGGGCTGCTGGCCACGGGCCGGACCGACCGGGAAACGGCCTGCACCCGCTCCAAGGTGCTGTGGTTGCACGACCCCTCGGGCGTGGTGGACCTGGCCCTGGTCGACCTGGCCGTCACCACCCGTACCTTCATCGGAGCCCGGGCCATTTGGGAGGTGGACCACCTGAAGGAGCTCTTCCTGACCCGCGCTCAGCCCTGGAGCATCGGCCTGTCGGCCATCGGGGGGTTCGTGGAAACGGTGACCGCCGAAAGTCCCCGGGGACTCCACCTGGTCTTCGGTCCGGATGGCAGGCGAGTGACGGCGCCGCTGGGGCCGGGGCTGTTCCGGGAGATCTCCATAAGCGCCGTGCACCGCCTGGCGCCGGAAGAGAAAAAGCCGCTGGAGATGAGAGAGCCGGTGACCCTGGCTTTCGATGGAGAACGGGACCGGCTGGCCGGCATTGGAGAAGAGCTGGAGGTTCGGTTGAGCCCCGACGGTCCCTGGGTGTTGGACACGGCCCGGGCGGCAACAGCCGGCTTGGGGGCGGAACTTACTTGAAACAGAGCCTTTTACAAAATTCGGAAGCGGGACGTTTGCCGGGAATGGCCACAAAAGGCACAAAAACACAATTTGTGCCGTTTGTGCTTTTTGTGGTTAGACAGCATTTTTCCCAAGTCGCACCTGTTATTGAAAAAGGCAGAACCTCAGGTTTGCCGACAATATGAACTGCCCCTCTGCGAATTTTACAAAAAGCTCAACAAAAAGAGTTATACAGGAAGGCACACGAAGGACCGCTGAAAACCACCTATAAATCCACGCGGTAGAGGGGCTCCAGGCCGGCCGCCACGCGTTCGGCGTTGTCGGCCGCCACCCGGGCCCGCTTGCGGGAGGTGCCGTCGGTCACTCCGGCGATATGGGGTGTGGTCACAACCGTCGGCAGCTTGAAGATGGGGTCCTCGGGATCGGGCGGTTCCTTCCCGAACACATCCAGTCCCGCCCCCGCGATGCGTCCCTCCACCAGGGCCCGACTCAGCGCCCGCTCGTCCACCAGGGCTCCTCGGGCCACGTTGACCAGAAAGGCCGACGGCTTCATCAGGCCCAGCCGCCGCTCATCGATGATGTGGCGGGTCTCCGGGTTAAGGGGAAAGTGGACCGACAGGATGTCGGACTCTGCCACGATGCGATCGATGTCTTCCGCCTTGCCGGCGAACTCCAGACCGAACTGCTGCACTTCCTCCCGCGTGATCTGCCGGACGTCAGCCGCCAGGACCTTGAAGCCGAAGGGGCGTGCCCGCCTGGCCAGCTCGCTGCCGCTGGCGCCGAAGCCGATGATCCCCAGTTTCAGTCCTACCAGCTCCAGGCCGACGGGTTCGTAAAAGTCCCCCTGCTGCATATAAGTCTGGGTCACGGGAAACTTGCGGGTCAGCATCAGGATGAACATCATGGCGCATTCGGCCAGGGCCACTCCACTGAAGGGACCGGGGGTGTTGGCCACCGGGATGTCCTTGGACCGCCAGTAGTCCAGATCGAACGCATCGACGCCCGTTCCCAGAACCTGCCACAAGCGGCACCGTCCGGCAGCCAGGTCGGCCATTTCCCGGGTTCCGGCCGAACCGCTCTGGTCGATCACCACGTCCACGCCCTCGAACTGCCGGGCCAGGTCCTGGGAAGGATCGTAGACCCTCAACCGATGGCGGTCGCCGATAGCCGCCATCACATCCTCGCCCCAGGGGCGGAACATCGACTCCCGGAGCGGGTGGGGAAGAAGCAGGATGTTCAGTCGTTGGCTCATGGGGGTTCTCCTCAATGAGATTTGAGCTGCGGCGGTCCTCTGCGCCGTCGGCGGATTCCGCAGGCGGCCGCAACCGGTCGAGCAACCCTTCGGCCGCCCAAGCGGCCGGGGAACGGTCCTCTGAAAAAGCCTATCAGAAGCGGATTTCCGATTCCAAGGGAGCACCGCTCCGTCCGGAAGATAACTTTGAAGATTCCCGGAGGGATGGGCTAGAATAGCTGCAGGCAAGGACCCCGTTAGAATTTGCGCGATGGCTGGTGCGGTACCGCTGTCGCCCGATTCGGATTGCAGGGAGTCCGGATTTGTGTCAGGGCGCATCCCTGGATGCGCTGAACCATAGAGGTCAGTCTCATGAAAAAATCCATCCTTCTGGCCCTGCTGCTCCTGTTGGGCAGCGCCGGGCTCCGGGCCGCCGATTTCTGGGAAAAAAAGGAATACAAGCAGTGGAAGCCCAAGGAAGTCCACAAGTTGTTGACCAAGTCTCCCTGGGCCCAGAATGTCTCCCTCGACCCCATGCGGATGAGACGGGGAGGATTCGACAACATTGAAGGCGGGCCCACGGAGGATCCGTCGGCGCGGCGTGGCGATCCGGACCAGTCTCGGGGCGGTGGAAGCGGCGGCCTCGATGGCGGCTTCGGTGGAGGTGGTGCCAGTCCTCCCAGCGGCAGCGTGGGTTCCGGCGGCGGATTGGGCCCCTCATCCGGCAGCCCGCTTGGTGGCGGCGGCCCCGGTCTGGGCGGCCGGCGGCCCGCGGCGCGGCGTGGCCCGCCTCCCATCAATGTGACCGTCCGCTGGGCCAGCGCCCTGCCGGTGAAGCAGGCCGTCATTCGGGCCCGCTACCGGGGTGACTTCGAGGAATCGGAACA
>JAPVWS010000249.1 GCA_027493295.1 Candidatus Versatilivorator vitaminiformans
TTTCCGCTGGGCCAGCGGATCCGGATCTCCTCCACCCTGGCCACCTCCCCCAATCCGAAGTGGGCGCGCGGGTCGCCGGCCGACAGATAGCTTCCCCCGCCCGTGATCTGATCGGTCTGCCGCCCCTCCGCCGTGGTGAGGGTCAAGCGTGTCCCGACGGCGTCGCGGCTGCTGTCGGTCCCGGTCAAGCGGAGCTGGATCCAGTTCTTGCGGGCCCCGACCCGGTTGATGAGCAGGGCCGGCTCTGCCCCGCAGTTGCTGACGAGGACGTCGATGTCGCCGTCATTGTCGATATCTCCCAGGGCCGCGCCCCGGCCTACCCGCGCCTGCCGGGATGACCAGCGGTAGAAGGGCTCGTGCTCCCGGAATCTCCCTCCCCGGTTTTCGAACAACTGATCCGGCTGGGGATGGGAAAGGTCGGGCTGGATCCGTTCGATGTTGTCCACCACGTGTCCGTTGACCACCAGCAGGTCCCGGTCCCCATCGTTGTCGAAGTCCAGAAAGCCGGCGCCGAAACCCAGCAGAAAGCGGTCCTTCCGCGCCAGGCCCGACCTCCAGCGCTCGTCCCCGAACAGCCAGTTTCCCTGGTAGCGGTAGAGAGCGTTGGTCTCCAGGTCGTAGTTGGTCACGACAATGTCCAGGAGGCGGTCCCCGTCGTAGTCGGCCGCATCCACGCCCATCCCTGCTTCGGCCTGGGCCTGGCTGTTGTAGCCGGTCCCCGAAAGAAGCGTCACGTCTGTAAAGGTCCCGTCCCGGTTGTTCTTAAACAGGAAGTTGCGCACGGAGTCGTTGGCCACGTAGAGATCGACCCAGCCGTCCTGGTCGAAATCGGCCGCCACCACTCCCAGGCCCTTGCCCTCGGGGTTCAGAACGCCGCTGGACCGGCTGACGTCGCGGAATCGGCCATCGCCCAGGTTCCGGTAGAGACGGTCGGCCACCCCGGCATAGTGGCGCGGATGGCAATAGGCCCGAATCCCCTTCATCTCGCAGGGCGGATTGCGCTCGAAGCTCGCATCCAGATAGTTCACTACGTAAAGGTCGGGAGCTCCGTCCCGGTCGTAATCGAAGAAGGCGGCGCTGGTGCTCCATTCGGCGCCGGCGACGCCCGCCCGGGGGGTGACGTCGCTGAAGGTGCCGTCGCCGTCGTTGCGGTAGAGCCGGTTGGGACCGAAATTGGTGAGGTAGAGATCGGGGTCCCCGTCGTTGTCGTAGTCGCCCACGGCGACTCCCATGCCGTAATCGGCCGTCGGTTCCAGGCCGGCTTCAAGGGTCACCTCCTGCAGGCGCCCGCCGCCCAGGTTGCGGTAGAGCGCGTGGGGTCCAGGCTCGAACGGCGGCGAGTCCGGCGTGCGGCCGCCGTTGATCAGCAGCACGTCCAGCCTGCCGTCGCCGTCGTAGTCCAGCAGGGCGCAACCCGATCCCATGGTCTCCACCAGGTGCTTCTGGGCCGAGGCACCATTCTGGTGGCGAAAATCGATGCCCATCGCCCGGGTCCGGTCGCTGAAAGGCGCGGCCGGGTCCGCCGGAAGGGCATCGCCAGGGGGGGGCGGAAAACACAGGAAGGCAAGGACCGTGCCGGTCCGCAGGATAGTGGAGAGTGAAGAGTGGAGAGTGGAGAGTGATTTGATCGATGCGAGAAGCATGTCGCTGATCTCGGCGGAGTCCCTCAAAAATGTACAGTCAAATCGTCAGGCGCTTGACTGTTCCCGGAACGCTTCACTCAACATTAGTCGTTATTCACTAACCACTTAGAGGCGTGGGCGCGGCAAGACTGGTGCGGCCGCCGCAGGCCGCTCGGAAACCCGGGGCGACCCACCCCACAGATCGGAATTCTAGCACGGGCGGCGCGCCGAAGCCTGGTGGCCTGGCGCCGCCCATTGAAAAAAAATCGGGTTGGGGTTAACCTTGGAAAGTTGAACGAAGCACCTGCCGCAGGAGGTGTTCTCCTGAGCAGCGGAAGGCGATTCTTGCCGTAGAGGATGCACCTTCAAATTCGCAGTTCACCCCGCGCACAACCCTTTCCATGGCCCCCTGGACAGCCCGGAGCGAGCCCGCATTTCTCACCGGTGGATGCGGAAGGATGACGTCCGGAGCGCCGGTGGAGCAACCTGAGATGGGTTTGGGAACCGGCGCCGTGAACCGGAATCTGGTGTCACCGTCATGACAGAAGCCGACTCCCCACCCATGATCGAGGCCCAGGGGTTGAGCAAGATCTTTGGGACCTTTGCCGCGCTGCAGGACGTCTCCTTCTCGATTCCCCGCGGACAGGTGGCCGCCTTCCTGGGCCCCAACGGAGCCGGCAAGTCGACCACGCTGCGGATCCTGACCGGCTATCTCACACCCACCGCCGGCGTTGCCCGCATTGCGGGGCGGGATGTCTCGCGCCACCGCATCGAAGCGGCCGCCCGCATCGGGTATCTTCCGGAGAACGGTCCCCTCTATCCGGAGATGACTCCTCTGGAGCTGCTGCGGTTCTTCGGCGAGGCCCGGGGGCTGACGCGGGATCGGCTCGACGCGCGCATCGAGGCCGTGGTCGAGCAATGCCGCCTGGAAGCCGTCCTGGAAAAGAGCGTCTACAAGCTCTCCAAGGGCTATCGCCAGCGCCTGGGAATGGCCCAGGTCCTGCTCCACGAGCCCGACATCCTCATCATGGACGAGCCCACCAGCGGCCTGGATCCCAACCAGATCCGCGAGGTTCGGGAGTTGATCCGGCATTTGGGCAAAACCAGGACGGTGCTGCTTTCGACCCACATCCTGCAGGAAGTGGAAGCCGTGGCCGACCACGTCATTCTCATTCACGAGGGCCGGATCGTCTTTGACGGCACGCCCGGGGAGATGGCAGCCGGGACCAGCCTGGCCGAGGCCTTTTACCGCCTGACGGGCAGGAACGGCCGGGAGGCGCCCGAACCGGAAGTCTCCGCTGCAAGTCCGCATGGTCCGACCCCCTCGGAGCAAACGGTCCGGGGCGCCGTGCCCGAACAGGATCCGGAGACAAGGGAGACGCAAGCGTGAAGAGTCATTGGCAGCTGGCCAGGGTCGTATGCAAGCGGGAACTGACCGGCTATTTCAGCAGCCCCACCGGTTACGTCTTCATTACCCTCTTCGTCTTCCTGAGCGCCCTGGCGGCCTTCTGGCAGGACGGGTTCTTCGCCGCCAACCTGGCCAATCTGGACCAGCTCAACCGCGTCTTCCCCTACCTGCTGGTCTTTCTGATTCCCTCCATCACCATGAACATCTGGGCCGAGGAGAAGCGCAACGGAACCGACGAGCTGCTGCTGACCCTTCCGGCCACCGACTTCGGCATCGTGCTGGGCAAATACCTGGCTGCCGCCGGCATCTACACCGTGGCCCTCTTCTTTTCCCTGACCCACGTGCTGGTGCTGGGATGGCTGGGCAACCCGGACCCCGGCCTGATGGCCTCCACCTACCTGGGCTACTGGCTCATGGGAGTGGCGCTGCTGGCTCTGGGAATGGTCGGGTCCCTCTTGACCGACAACATCACCGTGGCCTTCATCCTGGGCGCCCTGCTCTGCTCCGTTCCCGTCTTCATCGACCATGCAGGCACCGTCCTGACCGGGGGCGCCGAACGGCTGGTGGCCGGTTTCTCCTTCAACCACCAATTCCAGGATCTGGCCTCGGGAGTGGTCTCCCTTTCCTCGGTGGTCTACTTCCTCGCCTTTGCGGCCGCCATGGTCTATCTCAACGTGGAGCTTCTGGGACGCCGCCACTGGCCCAGCGGCCGACAGGCCCCGGCCATGGGCGCCCACCTGCTGGTGCGGGGACTGGCTCTGGTAGTCGGCCTGGCCGGACTGACGCTGCTGCTGGACCGCCTGGGAGGACGGGTCGACCTCACTGCCGAACGGATCCATTCGCTCTCGCCCGACACGCGAGCGCTGATCGAGGGGCTGGATCCGGGCCGGCCGGTCTTCATTCAGGCTTACCTGAGCCCGGAGGTGCCCCGCAGCTACCTTCCCACTCGAAACAACCTGATCAATCTGCTCCGGGAGTTGTCTGCCCTGGGCGGTAACCGCCTGCAGACCCGGATCGTGGAGACCGGAAGGTACACGCCGCAGGCCCGTGAAGCCCAGGAGCGTTTCGACATCCGACCCCGGCAGGTGCCCGCGTCGCGGCAGAGCTCGGGAACACCCGACGAGATCTTCCTGGGCATCGCCTTCAACTGCGGCCCCGAGGAATTCGTCATCCCCTTCCTGGATCCCGGATTGCCGGTGGAATACGAGCTGATGCGCTCCATTCGGGTGGTGTCGCGGGCGGAACGCAGAAGGGTCGGCATCCTGGAGACGGGAGCCAAGCTCTTCGGCGGATTCGACTTCCAGTCCCGCCAGCATTCCACCGACTGGGCCATCGTGGCCGAGTTGCGAAAACAGTACCAGGTGGAAAGGGTGCAGCCCGGCCAGGACTACCCGAAGAACCTGGACGCCCTGATGGTGGTGTTGCCCAACACCCTGGAGCAGGACCAGGTAGACCGGCTGACCGATTACGTCAAGGAGGGAAATCCGACCCTGATCCTGGTGGATCCCTTGCCGGCATTCAATCCCGAGCTCTCGGCGCAACCGATGCCTCAGGGGCCCTTTCGCCAGGGCCCACCGCCCAGGAAGCCGGCTGACCTCCAGCCGCTGATGGAGATGCTGGGAGTGGACTGGGACCCGGGCCGCATTGCCTGGGACAAGTACAATCCCCATCCGCAATTCCGCTCCCTTCCCCCGGAAGTCATCTTTCTGGGCGCCGCCGGGGGCGAGAACCCTCCCTTCAATCCGGACGAAGCCATCACTTCCGGGCTTCAGGAAGTGGTTGCGATCTACCCCGGCTCGATCAAGCTCGCGGCCGGCAGCCGCACCACGCTGACCCCACTGCTTCAAACCGGCGCCGATTCCGGACTGACGGACTGGAATCGGCTGATGCAACGCTCACTGTTCGGGTTTCAGATGGCCGCCAATCTCCCCCACGAACCCGATCCCGACCGCTACACCCTGGCCGCCCGCCTGGCCGGAATAGGACCGGACCAGCCGGTTCGGGCCATCCTGATCACCGATGTCGACCTGATGGGGGAGCAGTTCTTTTCCATCCGGCGCCAAGGCATTGAAACCCTGCAGTTCGACAACGTGACCTTCCTGCTGAACGCCGTGGACCAACTGGTGGGCGACGAGTC
Organism: Candidatus Versatilivorator vitaminiformans; assembly: GCA_027493295.1. GTDB lineage: Bacteria > Acidobacteriota > Terriglobia > Versatilivoradales > Versatilivoraceae > Versatilivorator > Versatilivorator vitaminiformans. The sequence continues at coordinate 5,168 of JAPVWS010000249.1, forward strand.
CTTCATCGCCCTGCGC
>JAPVWS010000025.1 GCA_027493295.1 Candidatus Versatilivorator vitaminiformans
CTCGACCGTAGAAACCGCTACGCTCTTCGGTCGCGAGCACGCGCTGAAAGGAAAATTCCTGCGCCATGATCATGCCCCCTGGTGAGAAATGCGGGCTAGAGAGACATGCGATCTTCGGCAGCGTTCCATTCGCCTTCCTGCTGCTGTGACACGATCCTCCCATCCCTCATCTCGATCAAACGGTTGGCGATGCCGGCGGCCTCCGGATTATGAGTGATCATGAGGATGGTTTGACTCAAGGCCCGGTTCAGCTCCTGAATCATCTTCAGCACCACCATCGAGTTCCGGGTGTCCAGGTTTCCGGTCGGCTCATCGGCCAGAAGGATCGCGGGTCTGTTGATGACGGCCCGGGCAATGGCCAACCGTTGCTGCTCCCCGCCCGAGAGCTCGGAGGGCTTGTGATGAGTTTTCTTTTCCAGGCCCAGCAGGTTCAGGATCTCGTCCACATGTTGCCGGTCTCGACTGCCGTTCCGATGAATCTCCTGAGCAATTTCCAGGTTTCCCTGGGCGCTCAGGGTGGGAAGCAGATTGAATCGCTGAAATACGAAACCGATCTTGCGACGCCGGATGTCCGTGCGAACGGCGTCCTTCCCCGAGGAGATTTCCTCTCCGTCCACCAGGACCCTGCCGGAGGTGGGTGTGGCCAACCCGCCCAATAGATGCAGCAATGTGGACTTGCCGCATCCCGAAGGGCCCATGATGGCGATAAATTCTCCCTCCGGGACCTTGAGTGAGACGTCCCTGACAGCGGTGACCTCAATCTTGCCGGTCTTGAATATCTTGGTAAGTGCGATTGATTCCAGGATGGTCTTCATCGGAAAAGGCCTCTAAATGCAACGGCATTATAGCCTAGGGACTGTCAGTTCTGAAGCCGGCACGGAAAAATATCGAAGCGGAGATCTCTCTGAACGGGCGGGTCGGGAGGTCTCCCGGGGTTGCGGTTGCGAACCTGAGATTCACCGGATCCGAGGCAGGACTTCGCTATCCGCCTACTCATAGGCCAAGGCCTCTATAGGATCCTGCCTGGCAGCCCGCAAGGCTGGATAGAGGGCTCCCAAACTGGCGCTGAACAGCGCCAGTATCCCGGTGTAAAGGAGCCACTCCGGGGGAAGCTGATGTTGGAGGGTCGGCATCAACAACTGGAAAAAGAACCGGCCGCCGAAGGTCAGACCCAGTCCCAGCACGAAGCCCAGCCCCCCTAGCACCAGGGCTTCCTTCAGGAAGAGGAGCGAGATGTAGCCCTGAGGGGCTCCCAGTGACTTCAGAATGCCGATCTCGTGGGTCCGTTCGGTGATGGCCGTGTACATGGAGAGGAAGATGATGAAAAATCCGATCAGCGTGGCAATGAACACCACCGTGCGGGTGAAAAATTTTATGGGTCCGAAGTCCCGGTTGGCTTCCTCGAGGTGGGCGGCGAAGCTGCTCATGTCGAATATGGGGTAGGACTTCAAACGGCCCTCCAACTCGGCCTTGACCCCGGGAATATCGGACTTGTCATGACACTTGATCATCATCATGGTGGCTTGTCCGGGTGTGCCCACCAGTCGCTGCATGGTTCCAAGCGGAATGAAGAGTCGGGATCCCTTTCCGTGCTCGACTATGCCGGCAATGCGAAAGGAGCGATTCATCAGTGTGATTTCCTCCCCCAACCGGAGCTCCCTTGCATCAGCGTATATGTCGTCGACAATGACGTCGTCGGGTCCCTGAAAACCCCTGCCTTCCCGATAGACGAACCCCTGTGTGATCCCGTTGAAGCTCTCCTGGTCGATGCCCCAGACGAGCCCCAGTCCGCCGCTGGTGTTGAGTTGGAGATATACGGGCGCCACAGCCTTCACCCCCTCGATCCCGGAAACCAGGTCGGCAATCTTTACCGACATGGCCCCGGTGCTGGCAGCCAGTACCAGAGAGGAGTTGGGCGGTTGCAGGACGATGTCGGCTCCCACTCCGGACATGCGCTTGCTGTTTTCCCGGATCATGCCCGTGGACAAGCCGACGAGCAGCAGAATCAATGCGACCTCCACCCCGACCGCCAGGGCGGTAGCCAGCGAACGCATCGGGCGGGAGACGACGTTGGACAGAATCAGTTGGGAGCTCACTCGGCAGATCCCCTCAGTTCGCCGTTTCCGTCGGAGGGTCGCGGGTCAAATCGACGACCTGGCGGACTGGTGATTTCCTGAGCACGAAGGCGGCAGCGGGCAAGTTGGGGTTGACCAGGATCTCCTGAGCCCGAATCCCCATCCGGTAGTCTTCCTGAGGTCTCTCAAGGCGAACCTGTCCCGGATAGATCTGTCCGTCCACGGTGCGGAAATCGCTGTAGTGGATCTCGGATTCCAACCGGCCTCTCGGGGCGTATGTTTGCAGTCTCACGATGTTGAGATCGCGCCGATCGAACCAGATCTTTCTTTTCAAGGCCAGACTTCCGTCGGAAGACCACCGGTGGCAGTACAGTATGTAAAACCTGCGTCCGTCCTGCTGGTCTTCCTCCAGGGAAATCAAAGACGGGTCGGCACCCTCGAGCACCTGGACAGCCAGCGCCTCGAAGATGTGCTGGGGCCGAACGTTGACGGGAACGTCCTTGCGTGGAGGGATCACCTGTTGGTTGAGCCCTCGGATGAAGGTGTTCCTGCGAGGGACGTCGATCGAGAATTCCCTTCCATCGGACACCATGTCGATGGCCGTGACCTGAAACACCTGGACTCTGACCCGAATGTCGGCAGGCTTTCTCAGGAGAATGAATCCATCGGATTCACGCCACTCCTTGACCTCACCCGTCTCGGGGTTGCGGCCGGTCAGCCGGTAGGAAACCTTGAGTTTCAAGGTTTGAATCGATCTCGATGCCTGGAGGGCCCTTTCAATCAACTCGGCCCTGGTGGCCGTCATGGCCGGCAGGGCATCCTGAGGGGCAGGAACCCGGGCCGTCTGGCTCCTGCGAACCGGACTGCAACCGGATGAGGAGAAAGAAATGCTGGCGACGGCGAGGACGATCAGGGAGAGGCGGGAAAAAGACAATGGGTTACCTAACGTCGAGCCTTCCGCGAAATTCGTCGTGCAGCGCTGGGCTACTCCCCGACAACCTGCTACCTGTCGAATTTTGCAAAAGGCTCCTAACGTCTTTAATACGATTATGTTACCAAATCAGGTGGAATGAGGTCAACTGATTTGAGCGCGTCGAAACCGGCGAGCCAGCAGAAGAATGAGGCCGCCCGAAACCAACAAGGCCAGGATCACCCAGGCTATGGTGGGATAGTGATGTCTCATGTAGTAGAGAGCCTGCTGCCCATATCTGACAGCCAGATATCCTTGCAGAAAATAGCGAAATCCCCGACCCAGGGTGATGGCCAGAAGGAACTTGGCAGGGCTGACCTTGAAGATGCTGGCGCTCAGGACAAAGATCTTGAAGGGTGTGGGGGGAGGCAGGATCGACGGAACAATCACGGCCAGAATGCCGTAGCGGCGATACCAGCCGCCAATTCTTTCGAACTGGTGAGGCGCGAGTCTCTTGCGTGCCAGGACCTCTCCGCCCTTGCGCCCGACAGAGTACAGCATCATGCAGCCCAGAATGGAGCCGATCGTGGTCATGGAGCAGAAGAAAATCATCTGGTCGGGGGACTGGATCGACAGGGTGATAATCAGAACGTCGTTCACTTCCGGAAGCGAGAGGAATGAGGAGTCGACCAGCGCAATCAGCAGGAGCGCCCACCCT
>JAPVWS010000250.1 GCA_027493295.1 Candidatus Versatilivorator vitaminiformans
TCGTAGCCGGGGGCTCCCTTCAGATTGGTATTGGGATTGATGAAGACCTTGACCAGGGCCCCGTATCGCCGAGCTCGGTCGGCCAGGCGCCTGAGCCTTCTCCAGCCTCCCTCCACCGGACGCCGGCGCAGAAAGGCCTGCCAGGCGCTGGCGTCGTTACGGGCGGTGGTGCCGGGGGACCACTTGGGGAAGAAGAAGTTGATCGGCAAGCCGTGACGCGTCCAGCGCTGCAGGTCTTTCAGTACTTGCGACTCGTCTCTGGACTTCCAGTAGACCCAGCGGAATTCGAAGCCCCGGAGGTATCGGTCGATGGCGGGCAGTTGCTTGGCCCTGTCCGCCAACGTCCGAAAGAACCCCTTTTCGCGGGCATAGCGGCGGTAAGCCTTGGCGATGCCCACGTGGTCCAGGTCCTGGGCGAAGCGCATCAGGAACTGCCGGGCGTAGCCGAGTTCTCCCAGCGACGCCAGCCAGTTGAAATCCACCAGCGAAACCTCGCCCGGCAGGTGGTCGACCTCCACGCTGCAGTCCCAGAAAGTCTCCACGACCTGGTAGAGGGTGTGGCCTCCCTTGACCAGGCCGAACAGGGGCAGGCTGTAACGCCCCCCCACCAGGTTGCCGCGAACCGCATCCCCCTTGGGCATCCTCTCGGCCATCTCCGCCGGAATCAAGTAGCCGGAACCATGGGGAACCAGTAGATAGCCGCCGTCGCTGGTGGGTTTCTCGATGCGATAGAAGTGGTTCACCCGCTGGATGTTGTCCTGGCCACCGGTCTGCTCCAGTCGAACCAGCAGCTCATCCGTGTCGGAATCCAGGGCGTGCACCAGCTCGATTTCCACGTCGGTGCCGGGGAACGAGCTCAATCGGGTCCGGTAGCCCCGGTGGCGGCCTTCCTCGAAGGGCAGCCACTCCTTGGCGGCCGCCTCGCCAATACCCAGGGTCCGCTCCTTGCCGGAGTCATCGGGGGCCAGAACCAGTTGAGGCTTCAAACCGGCGGAACTCTCCCAGACCGCATCTCCGCCCTTCTGATGGACACTGAGGCCCCCCTCCCCGTCTACCCTCACCGAATAGATCTTTCCCCTCAGTTCCCGGGACTTGCCGCCGACAAGAGAACAGCCGGTGAGCTCCAGCAGACCGGCCCCCAAGGCGGCCGACGCCGCCAGGAACCCCCGGCGATCCAGCAGCTTCTTCTCTGAATTCGTTTTACTGCCGTGTTTTGTTTTCATGGCGAATGGGGATGGTTTGAGCAGACCGGACAGCGAATGACAGCGGTTCAAGCTTCAAGGTCGGAAAGATCCAGTCGGTTTTCCCGGTGCAGGCGCCTGAAGATCTCCACTGTCTGCTCAATGCCCTCTTTCAGAGGGGTGGCCGGCACCTGACCCAGTTCCTGCTTCAAACCCTGTTGGCTGAAGTTGCTGGCGATGGCCAGGGGATTCGGCTTGCACCGGATCATCCCCCGGGCACTGGGGACAACTGCTTCGATAGCCTGGATGACCTCTTCCACCGTGATCAGGTCTCCGCGAATGTTGTAGGCGCGCGCCCCGGTCTTGGGGCTTTCGGCGCACTCGATGAAGATCTTGGCTACGTCATCCACCAGCAACATCGACACCGGTCCGCCGAATTGAATCTCGAAGGGCCGTCCCAGGGCCGCAGCCTTCATGGCCGTGGTGGGACCGGAGGTGATCCCGAAATCCCGCCCTGCCCCGTAGACGGCATGGGGACGCAGACCCACGCTCGAAATACCGTGGTCCAGGAAAAACACGCGGGCGTTGCCTTCGTTGGACTGCTTGAATACCCCGTAATGGGTCCGTGGAATCAACTGGACGCCTTCGCCCACGGGCCCGTCTCCGTAGTCTTCCTGCGGGCCGAAAACGGCGGCGGAGCTGGCATAGGCCAACCCCTGGATAGGGTCAGGCAACGACCGCGCGGCCTCGAACACGTTGACGGTACCCACCACGTTCACCAGGGCGCCCAATCTGGGATTGGCCCGGCAGACGGGAACCTGCAGCCCCGCCAGGTGGATGACGTGGGTCACGCTGTTCCGCTGCATCTCAGCCTTCAGCCGGTCGTAATCGGTAATGTCTCCCTGAATGAAATGGATCCCGTCCAGTTCCTCCGGGGAAAGCAGCATGGAGAGCCTCTTGGGCTCCACATCCAGGTCATAAATGAAGACCTCGTTGCCCCGATCGATGAGATTGCGAACGATCCAGGTCCCGATACACCCTTGAGCACCGGTCAAAAAATATCGTGCCATTCGGTTGTCACCTCAGAATGATGAATGATGAATGATGAATGATGAATTATTTGCCGGTCCTTTGTTTCAGCGTTTTTACGCTCGTGACCAGTATGGCCGTCAACTCGTCCGCCTCTCTCATCAGTTCGGAAAGGCGTCTGGCTTTGACGATACCGGACTCGACCAGAAGCTCCATCCAATAAATGGTTTCTTCCAGTTCCTGCAAGGCAACTTCTGTCTTGCTGATCATCTCAGCCTGCGAGCGGCTGCGCTTGCCTTCTCTGACATGCGCGCCAACCGAAGTTCCTGAACGTAAAATCTGTTTGCCAATCACTCTCGATTCGGTTGTCTCCGGCAGGGCCGAATACATCCGAATAACCCGCAAAGAGAACAGCTTCGTACGCTCAAGTATGTCCGCCCGCTCATCCATCACTCATCATTCATCATTCCTCATTCATCATTCATCATTCCGATGATAGTCCTGCAAGGCGCGGACGTCCCGCCGATTCTGCTGCAGTGCGCTGATGCCGCTGGCCACTGCCGCACCCCCCGAGAGCGTGGTGATGCAGGGCACGTTGTGCTGAACGGCAGCGCGCCTGATGGCGCGTTCATCGAAGAAGGAGTCCTTGCCCAGCGGCGTGTTGAGGATCAGGTCCACCTGGCCGCTCTTGATGAGGTCCACGATGTGGGGCCGCCCTTCGTTGACCTTGTAGACCGACTCGACGCCGATGCCCTGCCCCGCCAGGGTCTCCCGGGTGCCTCCGGTGGCGATCAGGCGAAATCCGAGATCGTGCAGCCGCTGGGCAATCGGAAGCACGTTGAGCTTGTCCTGATCGTTCACGCTGATGAAGGCGGTGCCGGACCGGGGCAACACCGAGCCGGCGCTGAGCTGGGCCTTGGCGTAGGCCTGCCCAAAGCTGTCGGAAACCCCCATCACCTCGCCGGTAGACTTCATCTCGGGGCCCAGAATGGTATCAACACCCGGAAATTTCAAGAAAGGGAAAACCGGGGACTTGACGAAGAAGTCGTTCACCGGCAGCTCATCTTCCAAGCCGAACTCCTCCAGCTTGCGTCCCGTCATCAGCCGGACTGCCAGCTTGGCCAGAGGAACCCCGGTGGCCTTGCTCACGAAGGGCACGGTGCGCGAGGCTCTCGGATTGACTTCCAGCACGTAGACCACGTCCTCCTTGATGGCGTACTGCACATTCATCAATCCGACCACTTTCAGCTCCAGGGCGAGGCGGCGGGTGTAGTCGCGCATCGTCTCCAGGTGCTCGGTCTTGACCATGTAGGTCGGCAGCACGCAGGAGCTGTCTCCCGAATGGATCCCGGCCTCCTCGATATGCTCCATGATGCCCCCGATCACCACCCGTCGGCCGTCGGCCACGGCGTCCACGTCCACCTCGAAGGCATCCTCCAGAAACTTGTCGATGAGAATGGGGCGGTCCTGAGAGACTCCCACGGCCTCGCTGATGTATCGCTCCAGGGACTGGTCGTCGTGCACGATCACCATGGCGCGCCCCCCGAGGACATAGGAGGGCCGGACCAGGACGGGGTAGCCGATGCGTTCGGCGATGGCGGCGGCCTCCCTGAAAGAGGTGGCCGTGCCGGAAGGAGGCTGGGGAATTCCCATGCCGGAGAGCAGACGGCCGAATCGTTTGCGGTCTTCCGCCAGGTCGATGGACTCGGGAGAGGTGCCGATAATGGGAACGCCGGCCCGCTGCAGGGGCAGGGCCAGGGTCAGGGGAGTCTGCCCGCCGAACTGCACGATCACCCCTTCCGGTTGCTCCCGCTCCACCACGTGCATGACGTCTTCAAGGGTCAGCGGCTCGAAGTAGAGTCGATCGGAAGTATCGTAGTCGGTGGAGACGGTCTCGGGATTGCAATTCACCATGATGGTCTCGAAGCCGTCTTCCTTGAGGGCAAAGGAGGCGTGGCAGCAACAGTAATCGAACTCGATGCCCTGCCCGATCCGATTGGGACCGCTACCCAGGATCACGATCTTTCTTCTCTCGGAAGGTTCGGCCTCGCACTGCTGCTCGTAGGTGGAATAGAGGTAGGGCGTGAAGGACTCGAACTCGGCCGCGCAGGTGTCGACACGCTTGTAAACCGGCCGGAGCTCGAGCCCTCGACGCCGTTGGTGAACTTCGGCAGCCGTGGAACCCGTCAGCCAGGCCAGGTACTGGTCTGAGAATCCCAGCCGCTTGGCCTGCCGGAGCTGCAGCGGAGGAATGTCGGCCAGCTCGGCTCCCCGCAACCCGGTCGACAGTTGGGATACCTCCCGAACCTGCTGCAGAAACCAGGGATCGATATGGGTGTACTGATGAGCCTCTTTCACCGAGAGGCCTCTCTCGAAGGCGAAACGCAGATAGAGGAGGCGGTCGGGATTGGGAACCATCAGCTTTTCCCGAATCTGGTCCGGCTCCAGCTTTTGCGAGCCCACTTTGCGCCCGGTCTCCAGGGAACGCAAGGCCTTCAGCAGCGATTCCTTGAAGGTTCTGCCGATAGCCATCACCTCCCCGACCGACTTCATCTGGGTTCCCAGGAGCGGCTCGGCCTCCGGAAACTTCTCAAAGGCCCACTTGGGGATCTTGGTGACCACGTAGTCGATGGTGGGCTCAAAGCATGCCGGGGTCTTCAGGGTGATGTCATTGGGAATCTCGTCCAGGGTGAGTCCCACCGCCAGCTTGGCGGCGATCTTGGCGATGGGGAACCCGGTAGCCTTGGAGGCCAGGGCCGAGCTTCGGGAAACCCGGGGGTTCATCTCAATCACCACCAGGCGGCCATCAAGCGGATTGACGGCGAACTGGATGTTGGAGCCTCCGGTCTCCACCCCCACCTTGCGAATGATTCGCATGGCGGCGTTGCGCATGTACTGGTATTCCTTGTCGGTAAGGGTCTGTACCGGAGCCACGGTGATGGAATCCCCGGTGTGGACCCCCATGGGATCGAAGTTCTCGATGCTGCAGATCACGACCACGTTGTCCTTCAGGTCGCGCATCACCTCCAACTCGAACTCCTTCCAACCGATGACCGACTCCTCGATCAGAATCTCGTGGGCCGGGCTGAGATCCAGGCCCCTCTTGGCCAGTTGTTCGAACTCCTCGGCGTTATAGGCGATGCCGCCGCCCGTCCCCCCCAGGGTGAAGGAGGGCCGGATAATGGCCGGGTATCCCACCTCCTTGACAATCTGCCGGGCCTCCTTGAAGTCGTAGGCCACTCCGCTTCGCGGCGTCTCCAAGCCTATCTCTCTCATGGCTTCCTTGAAGAGCAGCCGATCCTCCCCCACCCTGATCGATTTGATCTGAGCTCCGATCAGCTCGACTCCCTGCCTGTCCAGAACCCCTTTCTCCGACAACGCCACCGACAGGTTGAGCGCCGTCTGCCCGCCCACCGTGGGCAGCAGGGCGTCGGGCCGCTCCTCCAGGATGATGGCCTCCACGAATTCCGGTGTCAGGGGCTCGATATAGGTCCGGTCCGCCAACTCGGGGTCGGTCATGATGGTGGCAGGATTGGAATTTACCAGGACCACCTGGTACCCCTCGGCCCTGAGGACCTTGCAGGCCTGGGTCCCGGAATAGTCGAACTCGCAGGCCTGTCCGATCACGATCGGTCCCGAGCCGATGACCAGAATTTTCTTGATGTCCGATCTCTTGGGCATTCAGTCTCGCCAGGCGAAGGAGGTCCCGCTCTCCCGCCGGTGCCGACGGATCACCCGCTTGAACTCTTCGAACAGGTAGCGGGAATCGTGCGGGCCCGGGGAGGATTCCGGGTGGTACTGGACGCAGAACAGCGGTTGGCTCCGGTGACGGAATCCCTCCAGGGTTTGATCGTTGAGATTCACGTGGGTCACTTCGATGGATTCAGGCAGGGAGGAAATATCCACGGCAAATCCGTGGTTCTGAGCGGTGATCTCGACCTGCCCCGTCTGCATGCGCATCACGGGGTGATTGCCGCCGTGGTGGCCGAATCTCAGCTTGTAGGTGTTGCCGCCCACGGCCAGACCCAGGATCTGATGGCCCAGACAGATCCCCAGGATCGGCTTCTTTCCGATCAGCTCCCGAGCTGTCCTTATCGCATAGGCGACCGGCTCCGGATCTCCCGGGCCGTTGGAAAGGAAAACGCCGTCGGGGTTCATTGCCAGGATTTGGGCCGAGCTGGTCTTGGCCGGAACCACCGTCACTTCAAACCCGCTGTCCACCATCAGCCGCAGGATGTTGCGCTTGATTCCGAAGTCCAGGGCAACCACCCGCAGCGGCGGCTCCGCCGCATCCGGATTGGAAGCGTTGGGGGAGGACTCCGCGGCAAAGATGTCCACCGACGGCTCTTTCCAGCGGTAGGCATTGCGGCAACTGACCCGGCTTGCCAGATCCCGCCCCACCATCTCCGGCGTCTGACGCACCTTGTCAACCAGAAGCTTCCGATCCACCTCCCCGCTGGCGATGGCGGCGCGCATGGCGCCCTGTTGCCGGATATGGCGCACCAGGGCCCGGGTGTCGATCTCGGCGATGGCCACGATGCCGTGCTTCTCCAGATAGTCGGGCAGGGTCTCGTCCAGGCGCCAGTGGTCGCCGCTGTCGGTGGCTTCCCGCACCACCAGCCCTTCGGCAAAGGGCCGGCGGGACTCCTCATCCTCCGAGTTGACCCCGTAATTTCCGATCAGGGGATAGGTCAGCACCACGATCTGACCGGCATAGGAGGGGTCGGTGAGAATTTCCTGATAGCCGGTCAGGGAGGTATTGAATACAACTTCGCCGAATGTCTCGCCCCTGGCGCCCATGGACTTGCCTTCAAAAACCACGCCGTCTTCCAGGGCGAGCACCGCTTCCATGGATGGTTCCCTTTCCGGAGCAGGAGTCGGACGCGGATTCATCAGCCCCCGTCCCATTCGACGGGGCGGCTGATACAGGGTGAAAAACGAGTTCTTCAAACAAGCCCGACCCTGCTCAGGGTCGCGTGTTTATACCACATTTCAGGGCCGGCCGGGATTGCGTATAATGCGATCCTCCGAGGGCCGTCAGAGCCGCTGTCATGACAACGCCTCCAGCCTCCGTCATCATTCCCGCCTACAACGAGGAACCGGGGATCGCCCGAGTCATTGCCGACATTCCCCGAGACCTGGTTTCCGAAATCATCGTTGTCGACAACGGGAGCACCGATCGAACCGCCATGAAGGCGCGGGAGGCCGGCGCCCGGGTCGTTTTCCAACCCGACCGCGGCTACGGCGCCGCCTGTCTGGCCGGGATTGCCGCCCTGCCGCCGGCTACCGAGGTGGTTCTCTTTCTGGACGGCGATTACAGCGACGACCCCGCCCAGGCCAGCGATCTGCTCGGGGTCCTGGAGGAACGCCAAGCGGACCTGGTGCTGGGCTCCCGGACCCGGGGATGCCCGCAGCCGGGTTCCCTGACCCCGCAGCAGCGGTTCGGCAACTGGTTGTCGACCACTATTATTCGACTGATTTACGGCCACGCCTATACCGACCTGGGGCCCTTTCGAGCCATACGGCGGGAAGCGTTGTCCAGGCTCGACATGCAGGATCGAACCTACGGCTGGACGGTGGAAATGCAGGTCAAAGCCCTGCAGCAGGAGCTCAAGGTAGTGGAAATTCCCGTCAGCTATCGGCCGCGCCTGGGCCGCTCCAAGGTTTCGGGGACGCTCTCGGGAACGGTCAAGGCGGGATTCAAGATCCTGTGGACCATCGCCCGGCTGAGCCTCCGCCACCCCTTTGCCTGAAACAACGCCCAAAAAAGGAATCCACGAAGTTACACGAAGGGCCACCAAGCGTGGCGGTTCCGCGCCATGGGCAGTGCTGCAGCCCGGCAAGCCGGCACGTGCCCCCTTGAGGAGCAGGAGGGATGGGAGGAGGAGCCACCCGGGGTTGTCAGCAGACAGGAGAGACCGGAGACTTCAGGTCGGGGTCCACACGCTCGCTCGGCCTGAGCCGAACATCCACTTCAAGATTGCTGACATGGGCCAGGATGAGGTGGAGTTGCCGCAGGCCCTCGGTCAGAGCTGCCGGCCCCGGTTGCAGGATGAAGGTCGATTTGATCTCGTAGATCCGCCCGTGGCGCACGGCGGCCATCTCCGACCATCCGGCTCGTTGTCTGATCCGGTCCTTGTTGACTTTGACGCCGCACCAGGAAGCGATAATGACCTCCGGGTCGCGGGAAAGCACGGCATCTGGATCCACGATCCGGTCCCGCCCCAACCGCTTGTGGCGGAGCTCCGGAAAAACGGTCTCGCCCCCGGCCAACTCTACAAGCTCTTCCACCCACCGTATGCCGCTGATCAGGGGCTCCTTCCACTCCTCGAAAAAGACCCGGGGCCGGCGGGGAAATCGGCGGGCCGAGGCTCCGATGGCCTCCAGGCCGCTCGACAGCTCCGAGACCAGCGCCTGGCCCTTTCGGGAGGCTCCCACCAGATCGGCCACCGTCCGTATCACCTGCAGGATCTCCTTGACGCTCCTTTGATTGAATGTCAGAACGGTCAATCCCCGCCGGATCAACTCGGCGGCGATATCGGCCTGCAGGTCGGAGAAGGCCAGCACCAGATCGGGGCGCAGTTGCTCGATCTTGTCCAGTCGGGCGCTGATGAAGGCTGAGACTCTCGGCTTGGAGCGCGCCTCCCTGGGGCGTACCGTGTACCCGGAGACCCCCACGATGCGGTCCTCTTCTCCCAGCAGATAGAGGGTCTCGGTGGTTTCCTCGGTCAGGCAGACAATGCGCTCCGGATAGCCCGCCCGGCCGCGGTGCTCGCGTTCCCCGCTCATTGCCTTTACCCTCCTTCCCGCGGCAGGTCGCGCAAAACCAACCGAGAGAGCCGCCCCCTATGGCTTGCGACACGCACTCTCAAATAGCCGAGAAGCGCCGCTGTCGGCGGAGCAAACCCAAAAAGGTGATTCCTCCGATCACGGCCGTGACCGCCCCTACCGGCAACTCACCCGAGGGCAGGGCCGTCCGGGCCAGGGCGTCGGCCAGCATCAGGAATCCGGCGCCCACCAGGAAGGAACAAGGCAGGACCAGCCGCACGTCCTGCCCCAACACCAGGCGGACCGCATGGGGAATGATCAGGCCCACGAAGGCGATGGTCCCGCCCTCGGCCACCGCCACGCCCACGATCAGGGAGGAAGCGATATAGACCAGGCGCTCGCAGCGGCGCACGTTGACCCCCAGGCTGGCCGCCGATTCTTCTCCCATGGCCAGCAGATGCAGGTCGCGGGTAATGGCCAACAGGATCGCCCAGCCCGGAATCAGAAGAATCAGCATGCGCCAGATGCGGTCGAATCCCACCACGTCGATGGTCCCGATGGTCCAGCGAAGGATCTGCAGGGCCCGGCTGTAGTCGGCAATGTACTGAATCAGGATCACGCCGGCGCTGGCTATCAGGTTCACCACCACTCCGGCCAGCAGCAGGGTTCCGGGCATGACCACGTCGCCGGTTCGCGAGAGCCAGTAGACCACCAGAACAGCCGCGGCCGAGCCGGCGAATGCTGCCAGGAACACCATCGGCACCCCGGCCAGGTTGATGCCCCAACCGAGGGCAATGGCCACGCTGGCCCCCAGGGTCCCGCCTCCCGAAACACCCAGGGTGAACGGCTCCGCCAGCGGATTGCGAAAGAAGGCCTGCAGGCAGGCTCCGACCGCGCCCAGGGAGGCACCCAGGATGCCTCCCAGAACCACCCGGGGAAGGCGCAACTGGAAAAAGAGGGAGCGCGCCGTTTCGTCCTCGCGCAAGAGGCTCAGATCCAGCAGGCGATAGCCCACCCAGAGGGAAACCAGCGTGGAGGCCGCCAGGAAGAGGAGCACCAGAATCAGGGGGCGTACCAGGTTTCGGGGCGCAACGGGGGAGGCGTTCCCGGGCCGTTGCGGGGAGGAGGCGTTGGATTCCTGGCTGGATCCTGCGCCTTCGGGAACCTGGCGTGAAGCATCCATCCTCATCTCCTGACTTCGGTTGCACCGATGCGGATCAGGTGCCGGACCAGACAAAGGTGCGCCCCTCCAACTTCCGGGCCCTAACCTTGGGGTCATCGTAAACCCGGGAAAGCACCTCGTCCCTCAGGACCTTCCCGGGGGGGCCTTCGGCCAGGAGGGATCCGCGGTGGATGGCAAAGACCCGATCGAAGGCAGGATCCAGCAACTGCAGGTCGTGAGTCACCATCAGCGCCGTCATCCCCTGCCGGTCCCGAAGCTGTCTCAGGATGCGGATGAGTGCTGCCCGGTGCTTCAGGTCCAGGGCGGCCGCGGGTTCATCCAGAATCAAACACTCCGGCTCCTGGGCCAGGGCCCTGGCCACGGCCACCAGTTGCCTTTCGCCTCCCGACAACTCCGTCACCGGACGAGGGGCCAGATGAGCAGCGCCTACCGTGGCCAGGGCCTCCAGGGCCTGCTCCACGTCGAAGCGGTTCTCGAAGCGGAAGCGGGGCGTGTAGGGACTCCTCCCGGTCAACACCACCTCCATGGCCGTAAAGGGGAAAATCATGGGATTGATCTGAGGAACGTAGGCCAGGGACCGGGCCAGCCGCTTCCGTGGAATGCCTTTCAACGGTTGCCCCGAAAAAAAAACTTCTCCGGCGTCCGGGGAACGAAGACCAGCCAGCAGGCGGATGAGCGTGGACTTGCCGGAACCGTTGGCGCCGATGAGGGCCGCCAGGGCGCCGTGCTCGAGTCTCAGGGAAACGTCATCGACCACCCACCGGTCGGCCTCGTAGGCAAAGCGGAGCCCACGGGCTTCGATGAGAGCATCGGCAGGGTTGGGGCTGGTGAAACTAGCGGACGCCATCATTCCCAAACACCTCCGGATGAATCAGCCGGGAGAAGAGCTCGGCCGTCTGCGCCACAAACTGGGAAGCGTGAAGGACAAACATTTCGCGAACGGGATAGACC
>JAPVWS010000251.1 GCA_027493295.1 Candidatus Versatilivorator vitaminiformans
CTCTGAATCTCCTCTTCAATCTCGTTCCCTTCGGTCTCCCCGGAAGGTCGGCGGCATGAGCGCAACCTCCTCGAACGGACCGGCCGATTGCGATCTCGCCTGCCAGGCGCGATTGCTGCAGAACGTTTCACGCACCTTCGCCTTTACCATTCCACAGCTCCCCCACCCCTTGCGGTGGCCCGTGACCAACGCTTATCTCCTGTGTCGCATTGCCGACACCATCGAAGACGAGCCCGAGCTTTCCCCGACGCAAAAGCAAGCGTTCCTGGACCGGTTCGTTACAATGATCGCCGGCCGTGAAGATGCGACTTCGTTCGCTCGCGAGTTGGGCGCATTGCTGTCCTCATCCACGACCGCCTCCGAGCAGGATCTTGTTGCGAGCTGTAACCGAGTGGTCCGTATCACGGCAAGTCTCAACTCCTGCCAGCGCGCCGCCATCGTGCGTTGCTTGCGCATCATGTCTGGCGGCATGATGGAATTCCAGAAGACGCCGGCCCCCGCTGGTCTGACGGACCTTTCCTGTCTGAATCGCTATTGTTATTGCGTTGCGGGAGTTGTCGGCGAGATGCTCACCGAGTTGTTCTGCGACTACTCCGCCGAAGTCAACCGGCAAAAAAAGGGATTGCTGGCACTGTCGGTGGCCTACGCCCAGGGACTGCAGATGACCAACATTCTCAAGGACCTGTGGGACGACCAGCGGCGTGGTGTGTGCTGGCTCCCCAGAGATGTATTCAGGGCGTCGGGTTTCGAGTTGGATCGGCTGTCCCCCGGCGAGGCCGACCCAAGGTTCCTCAAGGGTTTCTCCGAGCTGGTGGCAATCACCGGGGGCTTGCTCCGGGATGGATTGCGGTACGTTCTGCTCATTCCCGCCCATGAAACCGGTCTCCGCCGATATCTGCTATGGAGCCTGGGCTTGTCGGTGCTCATGTTACGGTCCCTTTACAGGTCACCTTCTTTCCGCAAGGGCCGGAACATCAAACTGTCACGATTGCATGTGGCTGTGCTCATCGTTTCGACCAGCATTCTGGCACGGTCGAATTCCGCCTTGATAACCCTGTTCAAGGCGGCCGCCCGCGGCCTGCCCGGTACCGTGCAGCCGCATGCAGCCGACCCTTTCGCATGCTGAACGGTGAGGATCGAGCCGGCCAGCAACTCCGTTCCCTGGACGTCGTTCGGCGCCCAGCGCGTGGCCACGAACAGGTCGTTGTCGAAGAAATTGGTTGCGTTGCCTCCCCGCCCGTCGTAGTTCCACTCGCCCAGAAGACTGAGGTCGTGGGCCGATCCCCCGACCGAATAGAAGGTGTATTCAAAACCGGAGACCATCGCTCCGTAGTTCTGCTTCATTCCCAAGAGGTTGCGCGCGCCGGACCGCTGAATGGTTTCGAGCTTGAGCAGCCAGGCGCCGAGCGTAAGCTGAACGTCCAGACCCAACTGGCGGATCTGCTCGTAGTAGGGCCGCAGGACAGGAGCCCCGCCTGAGTTCAACTCCGGTTGCAGAAAGGGTTCGCGGCTGGTGCCGTCAAAGACGCTGGCGCCGACGTCCAGGGGACCGAAACTGTGGCTGTAACGGGCTGCCACATCGAAGTGCCACTGGTTGGCGCGGCTCTCATAGAGAGGGTTGTCCGTGTCTACGGCCAGCAAGTAGCGAAGGCGGCCCCCGGGTCCCGGGAACGTGCGGGCGCGGTGATAGGGGAGGCCGAAAACCTCGACCACCCCCCAATCTGCGGACCAGGTGAGATGGGCCATGGGCTGGCCCAGCTTTTCCTCTTCGTCAGGATGTTCGATCAGATCGGTCTGGTTGACGATATCGACCAGGTGGCGCGATTCCGCCACGCCCCAGAACACCCGGTCGACCCCTAGTCGCAACTCCCATTCACCGCTGCCGCTTTGGCCGAACAACAGCAGATAGGCTTCGCGCAGGTCGAAATGGGTTCGGCGAGGGTCGGCGCTGTCGTAGCGGAAAAAAGGAGTCAGGGTCAGGCTGCGGCCACGGGTGTCTTCAAGATGGAATTCCGGTTCCGCCACCAGGCCGCTGGCATGCCCGCTCTGCTCCGGAAAGGTTCCGGACTGGGGATGCCAGCGGCTTTCCAGTCTCAGGCGTCCGGAAGCATCGAAGTCAATGAGCGGAGCTGGAAACCCTGGGGCCACCCCGAACAAGGCCATCCAAATCGAAACCAGAACGATGTGGATATGGGCTGCGCGCCACCTCATCAACGGATTCGTCTCAGCCCTGTTCGTGTGAAGTCGTTCTCGTTCAGATTGTTCTGGAATTGAAATTCCGTCCACGTCAGAGTCGTGCTCTTGCCGGTGATGTGATTGACCATCGTCATCTTGCCCGCATACCAGTAGCGGTCCAGATACTGGCGGTAGTCTGCAACCGAAAGTGTCTTCAGGTGGGTGTTCTTACGATCGTAGTAGTCGACCTTCCAGACGCGCAATTCGTCCCGGTCCTGCCAGACCAACTGGCGGCTGTAGCCGGACCGTGGGTTCACCGGAATGCGTTCCGAGACCGTGCAGGTCAGATCCCCGCACGGCTCCTCCCGCAAATAACGATAGGTAAACTTCTCTACCTCCGGGGTCCCCATGTCTTCGTAAGCGAATTCACTGCCCATGAAGGAGCCGGACTGGTTCGACGAGCTGATCCTCTTGACCCGTCTCAGCGCAGGCAGATAGAGCCACTGTTCGTCATCTTTCTCCCTGTGGGAGTGGATCAGCAACGCGGTTCCCTTCACGTCGCGCGGCTCGTCGAACACAAACAGGTTCTTGTCTCCCTCTCCCGGCACCTCCAAAACCTGCAAACGCAACTGGCGCCGACTCTCCTGCCCTCCCCGGTTGCGAAGCACCATGGTCTGGCGGGCGCTGAAATCACCGAAGCCATCGCCGCGCTCACGCGCGTCCTGCGCGATTTTGAGGCCTCGGGCCTCCGGGTCCGCCTCCTGGCTCAACGACGGAGTCCAGGCGAACAATAACGCCCAAAGGGCCAGACAGGTCGTGCAATACAGGAATGGCCGACGGCGGAAGTAGAGATGATTCATCTTTTGTCTCCATCGATGGCCATCAGCAGGGGCGGAAGCAGCAGGAAATCGGCCAGAAGCGCAAACCCCAGCGTGATGGCGACCAGCAGGCCCAGCACGGAGCTGACCTGAAATCCCGATGACGCAAACACCAGAAAACTTGCCGACAAAACCGCGGTCGTGGTCCACAAGGCATGACCGACGGTCCGGAAGGTGGCACGCACGGATTCGGGTGCGGAGGCGCCCCCGCGGCGGGCTTCCAGGTACTTGCTCATGAAATGGATGGTGTCGTCCACTACGATGCCGAATGCCACGGCGCAGACAACCGAAGCGGAAAGACCTACCTGGCCCACCAGGTAACCCCACAGACCGAAGCTCATGGCCGCGGGAATGAAGTTGGGAAAGAGGCTGACCAGACCGAAGCGCAGGCTCTTGAAGGTGCCGACAAGGATCAGCGAAATCAGGGCCATGGCCGCAATCGTACTGCGCAGCATGCTCTCGATGTTTCTCTGGGCCAAGTGGGCGAAGACCATGGTGACGCCCGATGCTTCTCCGGTCAACCCTTGAGCGTTGGCCCTGACCCACTCCTGGGCCCGCTGGTCCAGTTGGCGCAGACCGCGTGCGGAGGCATTGGCCACCACGGTCATGCGCGTAGCCGACTTGGCGACGTCGATGCGGTCATTCAAGTCATTGCCAAGCGGCAACGACAGCTCGTAAAGCAGCAGATTCTGGGCCGCCAGCGCCGGATCCTCCGGTATCCGATAGAAGGCAGGGTCGTCGCCGTGCATGTTCTTGTTCAGGCGTTTCATTACGTCGGGAAACGACTGAACGAAGTTCACCTCCGGCTGATCCCGGTACCACTCGGCAAAGGCGTCAGCCGTGCGCAGATAGGCCGGATCGGTGATACCGCCTTCACTCCCCGAGTCCAGGGAGTACTCGAGCATGTCCAGCCCGGTCAGGTTATCGATGACGAAGTCGGTATCGTTGCGGAAACTGTAACGCTGATCGAAATAGCGCGTCCAGTTATCGCTCAATTCGACTCGTGGAACTCCGGCCACCAGGACCACCGTCACAATGGAGACCACCACCAGCAGGACCTTGCGCCGTTCCACCACGAAGGTGCCGAAGCGGTCGAAGAAGCCGGGACGGTCGGATGGAGTCGGTGGCGGGTGCAACGGCAGAATCGAAAGCACGGCCGGCAGAAACGTCATTGAGTAAACGAAGATGCACAACAGGCCAAACGCCACCATATTGCCCAGAACATGGAAGGGCGGCGACTCCGAGGCATTCAGGCTCAGAAATCCGATGGTGGTCGTCAGCGCGGCCAGAAAGACCGGGTAGGCGTTGATCCGAAGAGATTTGCGGATCGCCTCCTCCCGGCTCTGTCCCTCCCGGAGTCCCGCCAGGGTGCTGGTGACGATGTGGACCGCGTGCGCGACGGCTATGGCCATGACGATGATCGGCACGCCGGCGCTGGCAGGGCTGAAGACTTGGTCCGTCCAACCGGCGAAACCCATGGTGCCGACGATGACGAGCACCACCACCCCCACGATCGCCAGTGTTGCCAAGACCGACTTCAACAGCAAAGCCGAGCTCGCGATGATGATCAGGAACACGATCGGCACCAGAGTCTGCATGTCGGTTGCGGTCGCCTCGGCGAGCACTCGATTCATGACCACGTCGCCGGTCAGGTAGTAGGAGATATCGGGATGGCGTTTCCGGGCCTCGGTGAGCAGGGCGTTGATGTGATCGGTAATTTCGATCACTCCCAGGTCCGAATTCTCGGGCAGCAGGAAGTTGATGGTCAGTCCGCCAACGCGTCCGTCGGTGGAGACCAGGCGCCCGGCCACGCCCACCTCTTCCAGCGCGATCGACTCGACCCGCGCCAAGTCGGCGTCGCTCAATGCGGCGGCATCCTCGACAAGCGGCCCGACCGCCAGGTCGTCCTCTCCAAGGGCCTCGCTGTGGGTGTAGTTCGTAAGCGAATCCACCCGGATGGAGTGGGGCGTGCGCCACGCGGCTTCGGTCAATTCCTCGATGGCGCCCAGGACCTCGCGCGTAAACACCGAACCTTCCCGCGGGGCCACGGCGATCATGGCCGTGTTTGGCGAGGCGTAGGTGTTCCCCAGCGCATCGAAAGCCTTCAGTTGCGGGTTGTCTTCGCTGAAAAGGACGCGGTAGTCGTTGGTGACCACGATGCCTGGAGCACCCGAGGCAAGGATCAATATGACGACTAATCCGACTCCGACGACCAGCCACCGGCGCTGGAGAATGAGGTCGATGTATCGATCCAATCGCATTACAAATCCCTGCGTCGAACTCTCGTGAGGGCTGCCCTGGCCGCCTCTCTGCGAACCGGACACACCCGCACGGTGCCCATCTTATACCGATGACAGGTTTTGCGAACTACCGAAACTCGGACAAGCGGAAAAATTTAAGGCGTGATGCGGTCGCCGTCGCTACACGAACCGCACGAGCTTTACATTCAGTGTCCGAGTCGGACCACCGGCGACCTTCCATTGGACCAGAATCGGGCTCTGGTAGGTGCCCCAGCCGATCTCACCGATCCCTTCGCCGCGGCGGTCCAAGACCGGCAGGCTGATCTCCCGCTTCATCCGCAGAAAATGGGCAAACGGAATTGCCAGCGCCCGGTTGACGAGCAGCTCCACCACTGAACGCCGGACGCCTACCCGATCCACGATCTCGTTGAAGATCTGCACGGCGTCGTACTGCGCATAGTTGAGGGCCTTGGTCGGGATGGCCAGGGGCGCCTGGATCGCCTCCTTGCCTATCCGCGCCATGAAACGAAGGGGATTTTTCAGCACATCCCGAAGATCGTGGGTCATGAGCAGGGTTTCGTACTCGTTGACGGTCAGACCTGCATGGCGTTCGTTCGCCGGAAGGGACAGGTCGAAACGGCCGAATGACACCTGGTGTTCCTGAGCCAGCCTCTGTAGCTGGCTGATGAGGCCGATACGCGGGTCTCGCAGGTTCTGGGCGTCGATGGAGTGCGGCGACCCCGCTACCTGTAGCTGCACCCGCGCGACATCCTCTTCGCCGTTGTATGCGATCACCGTCGTGCGCCGGCTCCGGGTGCCGCCCGAATGGACCCCGTCCAACTCCACGAACCAAACCGGCTCGTTTCCAGGCAGCTCGTACGACGCGCAGTTCCGCAGTCCGCCCCCCATGAACATGAGGTGGGAGTCGGCGTTGAGTGGCTCGACGGCGCGCTGCTGGTCGGAGAGTTCGGTCCGTAAGTTGAGCTTGTCGTGGATGTAGCCGGCGTCGGGAGGAAAGAGCTGCTGGAAAACCTTGAGGTAGTCCCGGATGTTGACGCTGTCGTGTTCGAGCAGTTCGACGAGGCGCTGGTCCAGATAGCCGGCCGTGGTGTGGTCCGAGATGTAGAACTCCTTGGAATACCGGGTGAAGTCCGACTTGAACTCCTCTCTCAACCTGCGCCTTACATCGTACAGGCCAACGCGGAAAGTCGGCTTGATCTGCAGTGTGGCATGGAAAGGCGCCCCTCCGCTATTGGTGTGCCGGTTTACCAGGATCATTGGCGGTCATCCTCACTCTTGTGCAGAGTAGTCAAAAACGGGTCGGTCAGGACCTGCCCCCAGGAGGGATGGCATCCCCTAATATGGAGGCGGAACAACGCGGTCCGCTACCCGTAACCTGCACCGCTTAGATTATCAGAAATCCTGTCATCCCCGAATTCATGGACAGATAGGACCTACCATACTCAAGCCGCCGCTTGCAAGGCAAGGCATAATCGCGCCTGAACCGGAGGCTCGAAACCCAGTCGCTCAATCGACCGGTGCTGTTTCGGGCTGGCCAATTGTACTCATTCCATGCGGAGAGACGGCTCACCGAAGATCCAGGGGCCGACTGGTCTCCCGGAACGAGCCAAAAAGCTGCAGGAAGTGGGTCAGGGAGACCTCCTCCGCGCGAACCGTTCCGGGATAGCCGAGTTTTCGCAACGTTTGGTCCAGCCGTTCCCAGGCGTCCGGTTGGATCTCACCGAGGCAATTCCTGAGCGTCTTTCGCCTCTGGGAGAATGCCTGCTTGACGAATCCGAAGAAAAGGCTCTCCTCCGCTTGGCTCAAGGGGCGGTGGGGGCGGGGAACCAGGCGAACCACCCTGGAATCCACTTTGGGTTTGGGCTTGAAAGCCTGCGGTGGGACGACAAAAAGCCGCTCGGGACGGAAATGGTACTGGACGATCAGTGACAGCACTCCATAGTCCCGGCCCCCGGGTCCGGCCGCCAGGCGATCGGCTACCTCGGCTTGCAACATGACCACTGCCAGGTCGATGACGTCGGAGTGACGGGCGAGATGTTGCAGAATCGGGGACGAAATGGCGTAAGGGAGGTTGCCCACCACCCTGAAGCCGTTGCCGGCGTGGCGCTTGCGAATATCGCCCAGGTCCAGGGCGAGGATGTCGCGATTGAGGAATTCGATCCCGGGACCGCTGAATCGCTGCCGCAATTGCGAGTAGAGAAGGGCGTCCACCTCTACCCCGACATAGTGGCAGCCCTGGCCAACCAGGTTCCCGGTCAAGGCGCCGGTACCGCACCCGATCTCCACGACTGTGTCGCCCTCTTCCAGGCCCAGGCCGGCCACGATCTTCCTGGCCAGGGAGGGGTGTTTCAGGAAGTGCTGCCCCAGCCTCTTTTTGGCCCGCGCGGGTTGCTGTTGCATCGACGGTCGAGAATTTGTAATCTGAGCTGTTTGCGTTATCCGGCTCCTGCCAGTCCGGCCCACCGGTCAGGCAGCCAGGCGAAAGGCTTGCAGCCGTTTGGCCTGGGTGAGCTTAACCCGCTGGAGTCGGATGGATCAAGAAAGGGCGGCATGCGCATTCTGTTCGTCGCATCCGAGGTGGTGCCTTGGGCCAAGACCGGCGGGTTGGGAGATGTTCTGGGCGCCCTGCCCAAGACCCTCCGCCGGCTCGGTCAGGATGTCTCGGTGGTTCTGCCCCGGTATCGCGGGATCGAAGCCGGGCGTCGGCGCATCGCCAGTCTCACGGTTTCGCTGGGAGGCCGACTGAGGTTCTGTCCTGTCTATGAAACCACCCGCCGCCAGGTCAGGTTTTTCTTCATCGACTATCCCCCTTACTATGATCGCGACGGGTTGTATCAGGCCGGTCGGCGAGACCACCCGGACAACGCCGAACGCTTTGCTCTGCTCTCCCTGGCAGCCCTGGAGCTTGCCAAGCGCTCGGCTTCCGCGCCCGACGTCATTCATAGCCACGACTGGCACACGGCCCTCATTCCGGCTTACCTGAAAACGATTTATGCTTCCGATCCCTTTTTCCGTCGCACCCGGACGCTCCTGACAATCCACAACCTGGCCTATCAGGGGAAGTTCCCCAGGTCGACGCTGAAGAAGATCTTCTTCTCCACCCATCGGTTGAACTCCGGCCAACTCGAGCTGTCGGGAAAGCTCAATTTCCTGAAAGCGGGACTGGTCTTTGCCGACAGGATCAACACGGTCAGCAGGAAGTACAGCCGGGAGGTTCTCACCCCGGAATACGGTTCGGGGCTGGACGGTGTGCTGAGAACAAGAGCCGGCCAACTGACCGGAATCCTGAACGGCGCCGACTACGATCAATGGAATCCCGAAACCGATCCCAATCTGGCCGCCAACTATTCGGCTCATTCCCTGGAAGGCAAACAGGACTGCAAACGGGATCTGCTGGAGACGTACGGCCTGCCACGGGATGGTCGCCGTCCCCTGGTCGGGATCGTCTCCCGCCTGACCGGTCAGAAGGGATTCGACCTTCTTCCCGACGCCGCCCCGAAATTCATCGCTGAAGGCTTTTCCCTGGTGGTCCTGGGTACGGGCGAGGAGAGATACGCCCGATTCTTTCGCGGTCTCCAGCAAAAATTCCCCGACTATGTCTCGGTCAAAATTATGTATCATGACGGTTTGGCCCATAAGGTGGAGGCGGGAGCCGATCTCTTTCTCATGCCTTCCCGCTACGAACCCTGCGGGCTGAATCAGATCTACTCGCTGAAGTACGGCACCGTTCCGGTGGTGAGAGCCACCGGTGGTCTGGACGACACCATCGAGGAATACCGGGAAGACGGCAGCGGCAACGGATTCAAGTTCAGCAACTACGATTCGGAATCGTTGCTGCAGGCGATGCGTCGGGCCTTGCGCGTCTATCGTTCGCCGCAACGCTGGAGGCACCTGGTAGGCAACTGCATGGGACTGGATTTTTCCTGGGAGGTTGCCTCGCGCAGCTACCTGGAACTCTATCGCTCCCTGATCGCCGAAACGAACCAGGGGGGGGAATGACGGCGAGGGTGGACTGGCTGGAGCGGTGTGGTGGTTCCTGACCGCCGGCTCACCCACCGAATGGAGCTGAACAAATCCTGAAGCGGCTGTTGGGGAGTTCGCCGGGAGCCGCTATCCAAACGGACAGAGGCAATGGCCAACATCGTCATCATCGGCGCACAATGGGGGGACGAAGGCAAGGGGAAGATTGTCGACCTGCTGGCCGAAAAATTCGACATCGTTGCCCGCTACCAGGGGGGACACAATGCCGGTCACACGGTGACCATCGACGGCAAGCAGTTCATCCTGCACCTGATTCCCTCGGGCATTCTTCACGGAGGCCGCTTGTGCGTTATCGGCCCGGGAGTCGTTCTCGACCCCAAGGCCTTTTTTGAAGAGCTCGACATGCTGGAGGAAGCCGGGATCCAGGTCCGGGGGAACCTCTACATCAGCAACCGAGCCCACTTGATCCTGCCCTATCACCGCGCCGTTGAGAAGGCTGCCGAGGAAGCACGAGGCGCCAAGAAGATCGGGACCACCTCCCGGGGGATCGGACCCGCCTACGAGGACAAGACAGGCCGGCGCGGTCTGCGAGTGGTCGATCTCTTCGACGCGGAGAATCTGAGGGAGACGATCTTCGAACTTACCCGGGAAAAGAACTGCCTGATTCAATCCCTGTATGGGGGCCCACCCCTGGATGCCCGGCAGATCTACAAGGAGTACCTGCAGTACGGACAACGGCTGAAGGAATTCGTGGTGGATACCGCCTTTTTCCTGAACGATCAGATCCGGCAAGGCAAACGCGTGTTGTTCGAAGGCGCCCAGGGAACCCTGCTGGACGTCGACCACGGGACCTACCCTTACGTCACCTCCTCGAATGCCACTGCCGGAGCGGCTTGCGTGGGATCCGGAGTAGCCCCCTCCTGGATCACGGGGGTTATCGGCATTGCCAAGGCCTACACCACTCGAGTAGGCGGGGGGCCCTTCCCCACCGAAGCCAACGGTACCATTGGAGACGAAATCCGAAGACGGGGTGCCGAATACGGAGCCTCTACGGGCCGGCCCCGCCGCTGTGGATGGTTCGATGGCGTAGCCACCTCCTATTCGGCCGTCCTCAATAACCTGCAGGCCATCGTCATCACCAAGCTGGATGTCCTGGACGAATTCGAACAGATCCTGGTCTGTACGGGATATGAGTACCGGGGCTGCCAACTCAAGGAATTCCCACCGGAGATCAAGGTCCTGGAAGCCGTGAAACCGATGTACAAATCGGTCCCCGGTTGGCAAAGTCCGACGGCTGGCATGCAGGACTACGATGGGCTGCCGGTGAGGGCCAAGGACTATCTAAAGATGTTGTCCGATATCACACGGACGGAATGTTCCTTCATCTCGACTGGGCCCGACCGGGAACACACCATTGTGCTTCCCGATTCCTGGACGGCCAGGACCCTCTATCAATAGAACGATTTCCTGGCTCGTTCACTCCTCTTCCTTGCCAATCAGGGCCAGCCTCCCCGAGGATGGCTTCGAGCGCGGCATTTTCTCGACTTGGGACAACTCGGGAATGTCTCCCTGGGCGGTGGCTCCCAGTTCCTTGAACCTGCGGGCGGCGACCAGAACCCGGGACTCCACCGAGCCCACGGCCCGGTTGTAGGCCTCCACGCTCCTCTCCAGGTGCCGTCCCATGTCCTCCAGGTGCCTGGCCAGAACCGCCAGCCTGTCGTAGAGCGACTTGCCCAGCTCGCTGATCTCCCGGGCATTGGCGGTGACCCGCTCCTGCCGCCAACCGTAAGCCACGGCGCGCAGCAGAGCAATCAGGGTGGCCGGTGTGGACAGGATCACGCGTTGATTGACCCCTTCTTCGAAGAGCTGGGGTTCCTGCTCTATGGCAGCGCTGTAGAAGGATTCCGATGGAATAAACAGGATCACGAACTCCGGAGTGGTCTCCAACTGGTCCCAGTAAGCCTTGCTGCTCAGATTTTGTAAATGGACCCGCACCTGGCGGGCATGGTTCTGCAGGTGAGCCTGACGCTGCCGATCATCCGGTGCCTCCAGGGCATCCAGGTAGGCCTGCAGCGGAACCTTGGAATCGATCACGAAGTGCTTGTCGCCGGGCAGCTTGATAATCATGTCGGGGCGCAGGCGTCCCGACTCGGTGTTGAGGCTCTCCTGCTCCACGAAGTCGCAGTGCTCGATCATCCCCGCCAACTCCACCACCCGGCGCAGGGTCAGCTCCCCCCAACGCCCCCGTACGTGGGGGGTGCGCAGGGCCCTCACCAGGTTGCCCGTCTCCTGCTTCAGCTCCTGTTGCGACTGCAGCAACGACTTCACCTGCTCGGTAATGCTGCCGTAGGCCTGGTGGCGTGATTTTTCGATGGCCTGGATCTGGCGATCGTAGCGCTCCAGACTCTCCTTGATGGGAGCAACCAGGTTCTCCACTTCCTTCTGGCGCTGCCCCAGGTCTCCCTTGGCTTCCGACTGAAACCTCTCCAGGGTTGTCTTGGCCAGTTCCAGAAAGGCCTGGTTATTGCTCTTGAGCGCGTCCGAAGAGAGGGCCTTGAAGGCGTCTCGCAGACCCTGACTGGCCTCCTGCAGCAATGCCAGCTTATCACCGGCAAGACGGCGTTCCCCTTCCAACTGTGTCCGGAGCTGACTGTTTTCACTCTTGAGATCGGACATCTTCTCCATGAGCCGGCTCTCCTTGCCCCTGAAGAAAAGAAATGCCGCCAGGGCGCCCAGAAGCAAGGCGGCAATGATTCCGATCAGACCGGAGAAAATTTCCATAATCTACCCCAATACGCCGGGTTATGGGTCAGGCAATACCCTGTCGTACGGGCCACGACAGAAATCAGCGGCCGAGCACCCGGACGCGAAGTCCGGCGCGGGCGTAAATGCCCGGATGCGGGAATCCTATAAACTCGTGGTAGCTGCTGTCGAAGACGTTGTCGACCCGCCCGAAAGCCTCCAATCCATGGGGGAGTCGATAAGCGAAAACCACGTTGGAGGTCGAGTACCCGCCCACGGTCTCCATTTGCGGGACCGGAAGCTGGAAATCGAAGCGCTCGCCCACACAGAGAATTTCCCATCGCAAGCGGGCCCGTGGATGGAGTTCCCAGTCCACATAGGACCCTCCCCTCCAGCGAGGCCGGTCCCTGAGAGGCTCGGTGGTTCCTTGCAGTTCCCAATCCAGAAACTGCAGGTGCCCCCCCAGGCGTCCCTTTCCATTCAGTGGCAGGGCGGCTCCGAATTCCACTCCCCGGGTGGTGGCCCGGCTTCGGTTGACGAGCTGAAACAACTGGGGACTGAAGTCGACCAGGTCTCTGAAGGAGTTGTAGAAGACGGCTCCGGACAGATGCAAGCGAGACTCCTCCAGTGTGTGCTCGAAGCCAAGGTCCAAACCGCGACTCTTCTCCGGCCGAAGCTCGGGATTGCCGATATTGGGTTCCCCCAGGGCGTAGAAGGAGGGCAGCTTGAACCCGTCTCCCCAACTGGTCTTCAAGCGGGTCCGCTCTCCCACGGAAACCACCGCGCCCGCTCTGGGAGAGAACACGGCGTCAAAGCCTTCGGCACCGTCCACCCGGCCGCCGAAGCTCAGGGTGAGCCGACCGGCCCGATAGAGGATTTCTCCGTTGCCTGCCAAGGTTTGACGTTCCAGGTCGAAGACACTGGGAATGAATCCGGCAATCAGAGTGTCGTTGGACCCGTCTTCGTTTCTGACTCGGGCTCCCAGGTTCAGCGACAGTTCCGGCGTCAGGTTCAGTTGACTGCTGAAACCCGCCCGCAGCCGGTGGAAACCCGTTCGGCTGCTCAGTGGGGGGAGGGAACGAGGCGATGGAGGCAATCCGTCCAGGACCGCTGGAGCCGTATCGTCCTGTTGGCGGGAGAAAAGGTCGAAGTCGAAGCCGTAGAGCCAGTCAGGAGAGACCTGCTGCTGGTACCCCACTCTCAGGGTCAGCTGTTCGACATCGGCAACCTTGGGGTCGCGCAGAATGGAGAACCCGGGGCCGCCGCCGTTTTCCGGGAATCCACGGGAGCGGCTGTCCCGGTAGCGGGTGGTGAACTGAAAAGCCCTGCCCTCTCCCATGGGGACGGCCGATTTGAATGATACCGTCCCCACCGAGAAGTCATCGTTTTCGACCTGCTCGTCGATGTCAAAGTAGGATCCGGACAGGGACCAGTCGATTCCGCCCAACTTGCCTCCGGACTGAAATCCGGCTCGGCCGGAACCGAAGTTGCCCAGCGCACCCTCTACGGAGAAATGGGGCTCATCCCCTCCGCCTCGGGTGAGAATATTGATAACCCCGCCAATCCCTTCCGACCCGTATAGGGAAGACATGGGTCCGCGAACGATTTCAATCTGCTCCACGTTGTCCGTGCTCAAGGTTGAGAAGTCCACCGCGCCCCCGAGGAGATTGGTGGTATCGTTCACCGGAACCCCGTCGATCATGACCAGGGTGAAGTTGGCCTCGCCTCCCCGCAGGGATACGGTCGTCAACCCGCCCCGTCTCCCGGTCTGAGACAAATAGAGAAACGGAACCTGCCGCAACAGATCGGCCATGCTTTCGGCTCGGCTGTTCTCCACGAACTCCCTGGTGAGAATGGTCACCGAGGCCGAACTCGCCGAGAGCGGAATGGCCTCGGCCGAAACCGTTACCACGATGGGATCGGGCTGAATGGAGGGAGATTGGGCCGGGGGCGGATTCTGGCAGAGCCCCTCGGCGGCAAGGAGCAGAAGCACCGCCGAAGGTGTCACCCGGCTCGACCTGAAGCCGGGCCGTGCCAGGAATGGAAGCAGCCCCTGCAGAACGATGGCGGTAGTGGCTTGAATGCGACAACTCAATGGTTCACCGTGTTACCGAGGTTACGCCTCCCTTGGTGTCCTGTAATACTAGTGGGCCGACCGCTTCCGCGAGAACTCCTGCAGAATGGAGAGAGCATCCACCGGAGGCAGCCCGGGAGTTCCCATGGCATCCTGAACGTAGGACACCCGTCGCATTCCATTGAGGACGCAGGAGACCCCTTCGAGATTCAACAGCAGGCTCATGGCGATTTGACTCAGCGAGGCCTGGGGCCTCGAATGTCCGCACGCCTCCAGCAGGTGCCGAATCCGGTCGGACTCCTCCTGCTGCCGCGACAGCGAATAATGCTCCAGATTTTCCAGAACGGTTCGGATGGTCTGAAAGTAGCGTTGCTGCCATTCTTCCCAAAAGGAATCGCCCTGGCAAACGTTTCGGCATTCCTGGATCCACTGTTGAAGGGGTGGGGCCACATACCTTTCCACCACCCAATCCCAATCGGCGGCGGCACGCACCTGGGGAGCAATCTGGAGTAACA
>JAPVWS010000252.1 GCA_027493295.1 Candidatus Versatilivorator vitaminiformans
GAAGGCGTCGACGGTCATTTTGCGCAACCATTCGAAGAACCGGACTCCGGGTGCAAGATCCGAGACGGGCTGGATGCGGTAGTCGCTGAATCCCTGGTAGTCCTCGGAGGCCCCGTACCGGGTGGCCCGGGCTCCCTCCAACTTTTCCGGATCCCCCTCCTCGACCAGGCGATCCAGCAGGGAGGTCTGCTGCTCCTCGGTGGATTCCAGGAAGGAGGCGCCGTGTTGCCGGCGCATCTGCGCGTCCAGCCACAGCAGCCCTCCGGTGTAGATGTCCGCCAGCTCCGGGTTCTGGCTGCAGAGCAGGTCGATGAACTCGGGAGCGCCTGCGTCGACGGCGCTTCCCGAATGCTCGTCGGCCGGAATGATCAGTTCGGCCAGTCTCTGAATGGTCCGGTATTCGTGCGCTTTGAACAACTTGGGCTGGTAGGCGCCGGTCTTTTCCTTCTCTTCGCCGGCCGCTTGATGCACATGCTCCCCCCAGGCGAACTCGAAGGGAGCCGCCACGCTGGCCGTCAGGGCCAGGGCGATCCTCTCCAGCATCTGGCGCCGGGTCAACGGGTGCCGGATCTCCGCTTTCGGGCGGTCACTAGACATTTCCCTTCCTCATTTCCTCGGCCAGATAGTCGGAGGCTCTCCAGGCCAGGGCGTTGATGGTGAGGGTGGGGTTCTTGTCGGGGTTGCTCACGAAGGTACCGCCGTCGCAGACCAGCAGATTCCTGACCTCGTGAGACTGACAGAACCCGTTCAGCACGGAGTTCCGGGGATCGGACCCCATTCGAACCGTTCCCACCTCGTGGATGATAGTCCCGGGGACCGAGATCCCGTGGCGATCGAAATGGCTGGTCAGCCCGATCACCTTGCCGCCCATGCTTTCGATCAGGGCTGCAAAGGTCTTCTCCATGTGCCGGGCCTGCTTCCATTCATAGTCGGACCACTTGAAGTGAAAGCGCAAGACCGGGATGCCCCACCGATCGACCACCTCGGGATCGATCTCGCAGTAGCTCAAGTTGTTGGGAATCATCTCGCCCCGACCCGCGAACCGGACGAAAGCCCCGTACTCTTTCCGCACCTGCTGCTTCAGCTTCCTGCCGTAGCCGTGCCGTCGGGCCGCGCCGTGAAAGGTCCCCACCTTCGGCATGTTGTAGCCGCCGCCGATTTCGATGTGATATCCGCGCGGGAACCCCAGTCGAGCCTGATCCTCCCAATGCCACCAGGGCATGTAGAGGTGGGCCCCGCTCATCCCGTCGGTGTTGTATCGGGGAAGGTTCTCCAGGGAAGGAACGTAGCCCGCCATGCCCAGCCCCACCGTATCCATGAGAAAGCGACCCACCGTGCCGGAGCCGTTGGCCAGGCCGTTGGGAAAGAGGTTGGACCGGGAATTCAGGAGCAGGCGGGCGGACTCGCAGGCACTGGCCGCGACCACTACCACCCGGCAGGCGATCCGCTTTTCCCTGCGGCTCTCCTGGTCGATGTAGACCACCCCGCTGGCCCTGCCGCGGGCGTCGGTCAGAATCTCCCGCGCCATGGCAGAGTGGATGATCTTGAGCTTGCCCGTCTCCAGGGCGGGAAAGATCTGCACCTGGCTGGAAGAGTAGTTGGAGGCGGTCAGGCACCCGCGCCCGCACTGTCCGCAGTAGTGGCAGGCGGGCCGCCCGTTGTGAGGCCGCGTGATCACGGCCCTTCGCATGGCGATGCAGGGTATCCCCAGCTTGTGACTGGCCTTCTGGATGACCAGTTCATGGGCCTTGGGCGGTGGGGGCGTTTGAAAAACGCCGTCGGGGGCGCTGCGGATCCCTTCCCTGGTGCCGGTCACTCCGATGAAGGCCTCGGCCCTGTCGTAGTAGGGAGCGAGGTCTTCATAGGAGATGGGCCAGTTGGTCCCCAGACCGTCTCGGTCGTGAGGGTTGAAGTCGTAGTCGGAAAAGCGCAGCGAGATCCGGCCGTAGTGGTTGGTCCGCCCTCCCACGACGCGGGACCGGAACCAGAGGAAGTCGCTGCCCTTGGCGACGGTATAGGGCTCCCCTTCCAGCGTCCATCCACCCTTGACCGCGCTGGCGTTGAAATGACCGAAGGCCTCTCCACGGCCGAAGTAGACGCCACCGCCCTCCTCGGCCCCGCGATGGTCCACGTCATGGGGCCAAAGGTGCTCCTTGAAGTCCACCAGCGGGTTCAGCATGGGGCCGGCTTCCAGCAAGGTGACTCGAATCCCCATTCGGGTCAGGACGTGGGCGACGGTTCCGCCGCCCGCGCCCGATCCGATCACCACCACTTCGTGTTGTTCGGGGGTCTGCTTGATGTGAGCCATGGCGGTATTCAAGCACAACCGGGCTAGAAATCAAGCCTGGCCGCCCGGCGTTGCCAGGCAGCGTCCACAGGCCGAACCGGGACAAGGCCATGGGAAGCCGATTCCTGACAGAGTTCCCGGTTAAGGCCGGTGGCCGGCACAATGACGACAAAGCTGCTGCAATCCCGAGGAACGGCTCAGGCCAGCACGTCGAAACCCTGCCAGGTGATCTTGGCGCCAACCGCCTCGATCTTGGGCCAAGCCTCCTCGTGCTCCTTGGAAACCGCCCAGGTCGCCCGTTGGGCTTCCGTTTCGAACGAGATATCGATCTCGTACATGGTCGAAGACTCGTAATGGCGCAGCAGCCGGGTCGAAAGGAAGCCCTTCTGCACCTTGATGGCGGGGACATAGGCGTCCCGATAGAGTTTTTCGAGCTTTTTACCCTTCCCCGCCTTGGTTTCAATATAGATATGGAGCTGAACCGACTTCTTGGCGTGCTTTCCGGCAGCCGCAAGGGGTCGGCCCAGGACTGCGCCCACAATTCCCAGTCCGGCGGCCTTGAGCCAGTTGCGGCGGTGGTCCAGGGAACGGACAACTCGGCAGGTCGAAGTTTTCATCGGTCTTTGTCCTCCTTTTTTGCGGAACGGGTTGCCAACGGCAACGGTATGGCCCCGACAACCCTGCCGAAGCACGGCGCCCGGCCTGTCCTTAACCAGCAGCGCCAAAGGGGAAGACCGGGTTGCCGGCGCCCCCTTCGGCGCCCTGCCCAACATCCTTTCTTTATCACGAAACCGGGAACGGCGACAGGACTGTTTTTGCCGACGCGCCCCAGCCTGACGCCCGCTTGACCCGCCGAGCCGACCAGCCATAGAATTCCTGCTTTCATAGGAGCGGCAATGCTGGTTCAAAGCGCCATCGGTCTGGTTGCCTTCCTGGGACTGGCCTGGGCCATGAGCGAACATCGACGCAAAGTGTCGCTACGCCTGGTGGGCTTGGGTCTGGCCCTGCAACTGGCCCTTGGAATCCTGCTTTTGAAGGTCCCCGGCTCGGGAGAGATCTTTCTGGGGTTCAACCGGGTGATCCTGGCCCTGGAAGAATCGGTCCAGGCGGGAACGGCTTTTGTTTTCGGCTACCTGGGAGGCGGTCCCCCACCCTTCGAGGAGAAGAATCCCTCCTACAATTACGTCTTTGCCTTTCGGGCGCTTCCCCTGTTGTTCCTGATGAGCGCCCTTTCTTCCCTGCTCTTCTACTGGAAGGTGCTGCCCCTG
>JAPVWS010000253.1 GCA_027493295.1 Candidatus Versatilivorator vitaminiformans
CCGTCATGGTTCTGGAAGAAGAGGATGTAACGGCCGTCCAGGAGCCGGTAAAGCGGGGCCGTGTTCTTGGGATGGTGCATGAAGCGGCCGTGGTCGCGAATACGCAGCGCTTCCGACTTCCTCCAGACCCGGCCGTCGGGATCTTCCGACACGGAATACCAGACGTTGCCGGTGATGGTCCGCATGGCGGCAAACAGCCGCCCGTCGGGCAGAAGCACCACCGCCGGCTCTTCGCCCAAGCTGTAGCCACGGCTCCTGTGGGGCTCGAAGGGACAGGGCACTGAGACGGAATCCCCCTCCGGGAGCCAGGTGAGCTTGAGGTCCTTGGGGTGGGGACCGTCGTCGAGGTTGTCGAATCGAACGAACTCCGACCGGGAGTCGGGATACCATCCGGCGGGACCGTTGGCCATGGGAAAGCGGCTCAAGCTGCTCCAGCGGGTAAATCCGAGCAGCATGCGGTCCTTGGAATCCCGAATGGATTGCTGCCAGAAGATCAGGTTCTTCTGCATCTTGGGATCGGGGTGGTCGTACCTGGGACGCCGCCGGACCTCCAGGTCGGCCCCTTCCTTCCAGGTGTGGCCGTCATCGTCCGAGTAGATGCAGCGCTGCAGCGAGGTGACGGTGTAGGACATGTCGGTGACGCCGGTGTGCTTGTTGAACAGCAGGTAGATGCGACCGCTGCGGCTCACCAGCGGAACGGCAAAGGCCGCCGTGAATCCCGGGTGGTCGGTGGGGCCGACAATGGTCTCTGGAGGAGTCCAGGTCACGCCGCCGTCCCGGCTCCGCGAGGCCACGGTACGGTAATCGCGAGACATCTCGTAGGCTCCCTGGCTCCAGGTCGCCAGCAGATCTCCCTTGGGAGTCTCCACCACGATGAGATGCTCGTTGTCCCCGTCGTCTCCGAGCGGCTCGGGAGGCAGGTAGAGCACATGGTCGGGCCGGGTGCGTTTCCACTCGTCGGTATAGCAGCGTTGCTGCCCGGCGACAGTTCCCGAACCGTCCCCCTTGCTCCAGGACGCCCGCGGACTCGCGGCGCCTCCGGCCATCACCGGCACCGCTGCCAACGACTTGATGAGCTCTCGTCGATTCATCCTTTTCCTCCCACCGGTTCTCCAAGATTCGTCACTGGTATGAATGCCTCAACCACCGTGTTGGCCGGCAGTTCCAGCCGCCGGCCTTCAGGAAGTATAGTCCAATCGTGGGGCTACCTGCACTGGTTTGATTGCCATTGGAGCAGGAGGCCGGGGAACCGTGACTATGGGGCTCGTCTAGGTCAACGGATTCTTCCAACGCAACTCATCAAATCGGCCGAAATCCGAATCGTTGGAATAGAGCGTGTAGCCGTGCTCGATGGCATAGGCTGCCATGTGAGCGTCCGTGATCAGTCCAGCGCCGCCCGGAACCGATCGAAGCAGCCCGGACAGAATGGGCCAATGGCGACCCGTGGGTGCAAGCAATCTGACATTGGGCTGTTCGAGCCAGCTTTCTGCCATATCCAGCGCTTGGCCCACATCGAATGGGTATTCAACAACGCGACGGTTGGTGGTGAGACGGACAAAGCCCAGCAGGCTGGTGTAACACAGCCCAACCGGTTGGTCCGACGAAAGAACTTCTTCCCACCAGCGGCGTGCTTGAGCATGGAATGGACTGGCCGTATCCACCGCATAAACCAGAAGATTGACATCGGGAAGAATCATTGAAGCGGCCAATCCTTCCTTTCCCGGCGCTCCTCGATCTCAAGCTCGTCAACCAGTTGGTTGAGCTTCACCGGGTCAAATCCCGGCCGCAGGCCCAATTTGTGCACCTTCGTGCGATACTTCTTCGCCCGCGGACGCTCCTGCCGGCTTTGCAGTCCCTCCCGCAAAAGGGCGTTTATGACGCGCTTCAGGGAGTGACCATGGCGCCGCCGCTGTTCCTGGATCTGGGCTGCGAGATCATCGTCGATGGTTAGTGTGGTACGCATCACTGCATCATATATAACGTGACTATTGATGTCAACGATGCTATCCCTGTATGCTTTCAGTTGCCGGATCAACCGGCTTGCTCAACATCCTTGTCTCGGTCTTTCCTGCTTTTCCAGTCCAGCTCTCCCTCCAAAAGCCGGTTGAGCACCGTGGATCGAGGCGGTACACTATCGATCCCCGGACACGCCTGGGGATGCGCTCCGGGGACTACCGAGGACTCATCCATAGCTGCTTCCCGCCCCTGAAAGGAACTCGACATGGGATCTCGAATACTGCCGGTTCTCTCCGCGTGCCTGCTCCTGGCGGGCGCCGCCGCCTGCTCAACCCCGCAGCCTCCTTCCGATTGGTCCTTCGGCATCATCGGGGACCTGCCCTACGCGCCGGTCGAGGAACCGCAGTTCGAAAACCTCATCGATGCCATGAACCGGGAGGACCTAGCCTTCGTGATCCACGTGGGCGACTTCAAGGGCCAGAACGATCCCTGCACGGACGACATCTACAGGTACCGCCTGGAGCAGTTCAACCGCTTCAGGCATCCCTTCATCTTCGTGCCCGGCGACAACGAATGGACCGACTGCCACAAACCGGAGACGCCTTCGGATCCTTTGGAGCGTTTGGCCTTTCTCCGCAAGGTCCTCTATCCCACCGACCGGACCCTGGGGCAAACCAGCTTCGAGCTGGAACGTCAAAGCAGCTCGCCTGCCTTTGCCAGCTTCAAGGAGAACAGCCGCTGGAGCCGATCGGGGGTCCTCTTCGCCACCCTGCACGTGGTGGGAAGCAATGATGGATTCGGCCGCTGGCCGGAGGGAGACCGGGAGCATGCCCAGCGCCTGGCGGCCAATTTGGCCTGGATGGAAGCCGCCTTCCGCCTGGCCGCCCAGGACCGCTATCGGGCGATGATGCTGGTTATCCATGGCAACCCCCGCTTCGAGCTGCCCCCGGGAGACTCCGGACGCTCCGGCTTCGAGGATTTTCTCGGCTCCCTGGAGGCCGAAATGCTGGCCTTTTCCAAGCCGGTGGTTCTGGTGCATGGAGACACCCACTACTTCAGGATCGACAAGCCCCTGCGGCACTCCGAGACCCGGCGGCGAATCGTCCACCTCACCCGGGTGGAATCCTTCGGGGTTCCCGATGTCCACTGGGTGCGGGCCACGGTTCAGGAAGCCAACCCCAACGTCTTCGTCTTCGATCCGGT
>JAPVWS010000254.1 GCA_027493295.1 Candidatus Versatilivorator vitaminiformans
CGCCGAATCCTCCCTGGTGGGCCGGAGCGGACAGACCCTGCCGGTCATCATAGAGAACACGGGTTTCAACAGCGAACTGACGGTGACCAACTTCTCGGCGTCGAACAAGCAGGTGTACTTCAGCTTTGTCGCCGATGCCATCCAGACCGCTGGTGACACCGCTGCCTTCAGCCTGGGGCTAAAGGCCGGGGAGCAGCGCATCCTTCCCGGCCTGGTCAACCGGCTTCGCGAGCAGGGCGTGACCGGCATCGGTCCGGCGGGTCGAACCTTCGTCGGAGCCCTGTTCGCTACTCCGGCCGAGGGGGACATGAGCGGGATCGTGATCGGGGCTCGAACCGGCTCTCCCGACAAGAGGGGTGGGCAATACAGCCTTTTCTACAACGGGGTGCCCTTTGGGTCGGCTTCGATCGAAACCGCCTGGATCTACGGGCTGCAGCAGAACGCGGAGAACCGCAGCAACCTGGCGCTGGTCAATACGGGGGAAATCGACGACAGTTCCAGCACCTTCGAAATCACCATTTACGACGGCAGCGGGGAGACGCAGCCTAGAACCAAAACGCTGACTCTCGGACCCCGCCGCTGGAGGCAGGAAAATGGGGTTCTAGGCAGTATCCGTCAAGGGTACGTTCAAGTGAGGAAGACCTCGGGCAACAACCCGTTTGTCACCTACGGCGTGATCAACGACGGCGGCAGGCCCGGGGAGCGCAGTGGGGACGGCGCCTTCCTGCTCAGCCGGGAGTAGCCGTTCGGTCCTTGGAGAGCAGGTCGGTGACGACCAGGACACGGAAGCTGCAAGGACTGAAGATTGCGGGCAGTCCGGCATCCTTAAGCCCCCGTTTGAGCATAAGACCCACGGAGTTGGCCGCCACGGGCCGGGTGGAGAGCTGCTTCCGATTGCCCGTGGCCGAGCGGAACGAAGGATTCCTTCGGATTGGCATGGATCCCGGCCGCCTCGAGGTATTCCTCAAGCCGGCAGTCAAGGCGGCTGGGACGAGGATGTCCCGCTGATTGCCTCCCTTTTCCGGGAACCGCAGCACCCGCTGGCCCCCGGATCCTCACAATCCCCTCGCCGCAGGACGGGCAGCTTGCCACTCTGCTTGACGGCCTCCGATTCAGGGTTGACATTCGGCTGACCTGTCCACCAGTAACGGTTCGGTCAAGCCGTGGGCTCGATTTCCTGCGGGTTTGTCCTCTATGCCGACCGAGCAACCGGCGGGAGGGCATCCCCCCGGGAGCGGAGGCGTCCCGCCCGCATCCGGTCCCTTCGTGGATATCTTTATCTCTTACGTCCCTGTTGACGGATTGAGATCCGACATTGGTGGTGCGATCCAACCTGCCTACGCCGGCGCCGCCCCGGTCCAGTAGTTCCGATCCAGATTGCGATACTGTATGGCTTCCGAGATGTGGTGGGTCTGAATGACGTCCGCCTGATCCAGATCGGCAACCGTGCGGGCCACCTTGAGGATCCGATCGTAGGCGCGGGCGCTGAAGCCCATTCGTGTCATGGCCCGCTCCAGATGTCGCTGCGCCTCCATTCCAATGTCACAGTAACGACGAATCAGGCGAGGCGTCATCTGGGCGTTGGAGTAGATCCCGGCGCCGTCGAAGCGGCGCTGTTGAATTTCGCGAGTCCGGGTGACTCGTCCCCGAATGTCCTGCGAGGGCTCTCCGCCGGTCCTGGACGACAGCTCGGCGTAGGCCACCGGCGGAACATCGATGTGGATGTCGATACGGTCCAGCAGTGGCCCTGAGATCCGGGACACGTAGCGCTGGATCAGACTCGGGGTGCAGGAGCAGGCTCGGCCGGGATCGTTGTAGAAACCGCAGGGACAGGGATTCATGGCTCCCACCAGGGTGAAGCGCGACGGAAAGGTCAGCGAAAGGGCGGCCCTTGCGATAGTCACTTCGCCGTCCTCCAGCGGCTGGCGCAACACCTCCAGGACATTGCGGGCAAACTCGGGAAGTTCATCCAGGAACAGGACGCCGTTGTGGGCCAGGCTCACCTCCCCCGGTCTTGGCAGCGCTCCCCCGCCAATCAACCCGGCATCGGAGATGGTGTGGTGAGGAGCGCGAAAGGGGCGCCGGTTGATCAGCCCGGCGCCGTTTGCCAGGACGCCGCCGACCGAGTGGATCTTGGTGGTCTCGATGGCCTCTTCGAACCTCAGCGGAGGAAGGATGGTGGGGATGCGCTTGGCCAGCATGGTCTTTCCGGATCCGGGAGGACCGATCATGATGAGGTTGTGCCCACCGGCGGTCGCCACCTCCAGAGCCCGCTTGGCCGTGAGCTGCCCCTTCACGTCCCGGTAGTCCAGAGGGGAGCGGGGCCGTGCGGCCAGCAGACGCCGGGGATCCACCTCGCTCGGCTCAAACTCCCGGGCGCCGTTGACCAGGTCCACTACCTCCACGAGATTTTTCAGACCGAAGACCGACAGGCCGCCGACCACCGCGGCTTCCCGGGCGTTCTCCGCCGGTAGCACCAGGTGGCGAATCCCTTTCTGCCGGGCG
>JAPVWS010000255.1 GCA_027493295.1 Candidatus Versatilivorator vitaminiformans
AGGGTCCATACCTTCCCGTTGCGATCGATCTCCGTCCACTCGGCCCACCGCACTTCGCCCCACCTGGCCGCCGTTAGCACCAGGAACTCAAGGGCCAACTTCGCGGCCGGCAATGCCGTCGATCCCCGCACCTTCCGGATCACCGCAGCCGCCTCCCGGTGGGGCACGGCCTCCATGTGCTCGGTCACGTCCTTTTGTGGACCCAGCACCGGACCGATCCTGTCGCAGGGATTGTCGATGCGGTACTCCATGGCTATTGCCCATTCCAGGACCGCACGCAGCCGCTGGCGCACCCGCTTGGCCGTGTCTATCTTCCGGTGCCAGAGGGGCGTGAGGATCTCAAGCAGATCGGCGCTCGTGACCTCAGAGACCGGTACTTTGCCGATGCGCGGGAAGGCGAACCGGGTCAGGCTCGACAGCCACTCGCGGGAGTGTCTCGGGTTGCGCCATCCGCCCTGCTTCTGTTCCAGCACACGCATGGCGGCTTCGGCGACGGTGGGGATGCCCTCGGCGCGTCGCTTCTCTGCGAGCGGGTCCCCGCCCTCACGGGCGAGCTTGCGGTTGGCGAGGGCCTTCTCCCGGGCCTCTGACAGGGGGACCAAGACAACGCTGCCGAGTCCGAGCTCACGGCGGCGGCCACGGATGAGGAGGCGTTGAATCCAGCTGCGGGCACCACTGGGCTGGACGAAGAGGTACAATCCGTTTCCATCGGCGTGTCTTCCGGGCGGAGCGGAGCGAATGAAGGCAGGAGAGAGGGCCTTTTGGGGATGGCGGCCCTTGGGTTTCGTTCTGGGTAGTTGACGGGTGGTATGTGATCCAGTAATCATCCCCTAATTATATGGGGGATGGCAGTGGATTGCAAGAGATGTTTCGAGCCGGCCAAGCGATGGCGATACTTAGGTAAACTAATGAAAATAGATACAGTTATGGACTATACTGGACGAACGTAGACGATTCTGGAATGTGACAGTCAGTTTCTGCACAAGAGGCTGACTCCGGCCATAATCGAATGCGGATTTGCGAATGTCCAGGACTGTAAGCCAGCCGTCTGCAGAAAAAATCCTGTGCATCCTGTGCATCCATGTTAAAAAACCATCTGCTCATGCTTGACTTTGAACCGCTTTCCAGCCAAGAGGCGCGCGGGTTTGTTTCAGGTAAATCCGCAAGGCGGGACGGTCTCTCTGGTGTAAAGTAGGTTTCAAGTAGCAGTTGCAAACTTGGTGGCGCGCTTTTTCCCATCGATCCGAGGAGGGTTTCCATGAGTGAGAGGATGAGGAGGTTTGCCGACTATTTCAAGGAACTGGGAGCCGCGGAAATCGGGCATTCCGAAAATACCTATCTGGCGCATGGCGCCGGGGTCTACCGGGACCTGCAGTCCTGGGGTTGCAGCCAGGAACTGTGCGATGCCGGCATGTTTCATTCGATCTACGGCACCGAGCTGTTCCAGGATTTCACCTTGCCCCTGGAACGCCGGGGTGAGGTGCGGGACCTCATCGGAGAACGGGCCGAGAGACTGGTCTATCTCAACTGTTGCCTGTTGCGGCAATCCCTGGACGAGAGCGTCGCGCGGGGACAGGAGCCCTACATTCTCAAGGATCGTTTCCTGCAGCAGGAGATCGAGCTCTCCAAAGAGGACTTTGACGACCTGTGCCGAGTCCACCTGTGCGACTGGCTGGAGCAGGTGGCGCGGGATGATCGCTGGGGTCTTCGCAGGCAGGCCTTCCGGCGCATGGCGGAAAGGCTTGGTGGAGTCGCCCTGGAATCCTACGACCATGTTTTCGCCATGGAACCGGCCGAGAGCCGGAATTGAGGCAATGCGGGCTCAACCCGGTCATCCCCGCACGATCCCGTTGGCGGAGAAGCCCAGCAGGTATCTCAGGGTAGGGGAGAGTTCATCCAGTTTCCGCTTGGAAAAGCAGGTGCGGTAGTCGCTGAAGGGTTTGACCCAGGAACGGGAATAGTAGCCGAGCAATGCCCGGCGGGGACGGTCGGTGGTATTGGGACCCGAGCGGTGCCAGGTATTGGACAGCCAAACGGCCACCGACCCCGCGGGCGCGGTCAGGATCGCTTCCTGGTGTTCCTGTTGGGGGGCCCAGACGGGCTTCCTCCTCAGCTTGTGGCTTCGAGGCACGACCCGGGTGGCGCCGTTTTCGGCGGTGAAGTCATCCAGCATCCAGGCATTCTGGACGGTCAAGGGGAAATCGGGCAGGGGTTCGGCCAGTTGACCCAGGGGCACATCCACGTGCCAGGCTCCCCCCTCGGTGGCGTGGGCGCCGATGCTGGTGGCGCTCAGGTCCGAGAGCACGCAGTCCTCGCCCAGGACCCCCCGGACCAGTTTCAGGATATGGGGTTCCTCAACCAACTGCAGTGCCGTATTCGACTTGGCCGGCAGATTCATGATGCGTTGAGACCGATCCTGATCGAAGAGCAGCGGGAGGTGAAAGAAGAGCTTCATGACCTGGTTGGGAGGCACCGGCCAGGAGGTGTTCCCGTTGAGCGCGCGCGTGTGGCGGATCCTCTTCATGATTCGAGCCACTTCGGCCTCGGAGGCGGTGTAGCTCTCCGAAATGAAGGCTTCGATGGCGTCGTCGTCGGGTTCCCCGGGACCGTCGCCCGGGTCGAAAGGCTGCCGCTGTTCCTGCTCGAAGAGACGGTCGACTTCCCCTCGAATCCGCTGCAGCCGCTTCCGGTCCAGGACACCTTCGAGCACCACGTATCCCTCCTGGTCGAGATGTCTGATGGCCGCCTCGAGATCGATCGCTTTTTTCATGTTGCCGCCGAATGGGTCAGCAATGCGAGCCGGGATGTTCTCATTGCCGGTTGCGTGGCCAGGGGAGCCCGGGACCCCCTGAGCCCGGTCGAATCTTACTGTTAATTCCACCGGGGTAAAACACCTTTTCCAGGTGGGCCTCGGGTTTTCTCCGAGGGAGTTCCCATGGCGCATCACGACTGGATCATCGCGGGAGGCCGGGTGGTGGACCCGGCCAATCGGGTGGACGCTCAATTGGACCTGTGCATCCGGGATGGCCGCATTTCCCTGTTGACGCGGTCGGCCCGGGCGGAAACCTCCGACCGGCGATTCGATGCCGGGGGGTTGCTGGTGGTTCCCGGCCTGATCGATCTGCACATGCATGGTTACGAGCACGTCACCCCTCTGGGCATCGACGTGGACCACTACTGCCTGGGTCGAGGGGTGACGACCGCGCTCGATACCGGCAGTGCCGGCTGCAGCACTTTTGAAGGCTTTCGAACCTATGCCTGCCGGTCCAGCCGGACACGCCTGCTGGCCCTTCTCAACATCTCCTGCGCCGGGCTGGCATTCGCCAAGCTGGGCGGTGACAAGGCCACGCCGGGAGAGCTGGATTTGCTGGACCTGGCCGACCTGGAGGGCTGCATCGACTGCGTGAACGCCAATCGAGACCTGATTGCGGGAGTCAAGGTCCGTCTTTCGGCCTCGCTGGCCGATGAGGGGCGCAACGAAGCCGAAGCCTATCGCCGTGCCCTGGCCGC
Organism: Candidatus Versatilivorator vitaminiformans; assembly: GCA_027493295.1. Classification (GTDB taxonomy): domain Bacteria; phylum Acidobacteriota; class Terriglobia; order Versatilivoradales; family Versatilivoraceae; genus Versatilivorator; species Versatilivorator vitaminiformans. The sequence goes on from JAPVWS010000255.1 coordinate 3,511, forward strand.
GGCTCGTGCGGTCCGGCTTCCGCTGATGGTTCACCATACTCTCTCTACGGTGAGCCTGGCGGACTGCCCGGGCAAGATGGCCGCGGGTGACATCTATACCCACACCTACCATGGATTTCGCAGCACCATCGTCCGCTCGGACGGGCAGTTGGATCCCGCGGTGCGAGCGGCGCGGGAAAGGGGCGTGTTGTTCGACGTGGGTTTTGGGCAGGGATCCTTCAACTGGACGGTTGCCGAGCTGAGCTTTCAGCAGGGCTTTTGGCCCGACACCATCAGCAGCGACCTCCACAGCGGAACCTGCGAAGGCCCGGCCTACGACTTGCCGACCGTCATGACCAAGCTGCTTCACCTGGGTCTGCCGCTGGCGGAAGTCATTGGCCGGACCACCATCGAGCCGGCCAGGGCCATCGGCTGGGAGGATCGCATCGGAAGCCTGGCAGTCGGGAGGGAGGCGGATGTGACGGCGCTCTCGCTGGATGGGGTCGACACCGAATTGGAGGACTGCCAATCGCAACTGCGCCGAGTGCAACAGCGCCTCCGTGCTCGGGCCGTGTGGCGAGCGGGAGTGCCGGGACGAATCACCTCGCCGGCCCAATGGCCCAATCCGGCGGCCATCGCCAGGCAGAGAGCGGCCTGGGACCTCCTGGAGGTGCGAGACCCGCATCCCCCCGATTAGTCCGCGTTTCTCACCAGGGGGCGTGATGATGGCGCAGGCATTTTCCCCTCAGCGCGTGCTCGTGAGCGAAGAGCGTAGCGGTCACTACGGTCGAGCGAGCATGGATGCGCTGAGGGGAAAAGGACAAGCCAGGGCGCGCCCAGCACCGTGTGTAGGCTGAAG
>JAPVWS010000256.1 GCA_027493295.1 Candidatus Versatilivorator vitaminiformans
CTTTGTACAACACTAAATATACAAGACTTAATGTGCATCCGCCCGCTTCAATCCCCTCATTATATCTCTCCAGGAGAACGATAGGCCCCCAAGGTCGCGACCGTGTTGCCGGCGGGCTAGTCTCGCGCCGGGATGTAAGCCCCGTCCCCGCTCCGTTGGCCTGGAGATTCTCCATCGTTGATCACGCCGTAGGCCAGGAATGGGTTGTTTCCGGAGATCTTCCGGATTTGCACATAGCCGTGAGTGGTGCCGGGGGCATGCTGGCCCAGGATGCCATTGATCTGGCGCCAGCCGCGAGGTGGGACCGTGAGGCCGGTCATTGTGTTGACCAACAGGCCTGTGTCGCCATCGTAGATCTCAATGGCAAAGACACTATCGCTGCTATCGACTTCCGCGGTGTTGACCAGGCCCAGGTTACTTCGGTTTTCCGCGTTCTGCTGAAGGCCCTCGACCCAAGCACTGTCGATGAAACCTGTTCCAAAGGGCACCGCGTTGTAATAGACACTGTATTTCCCTCCGCCTCCGGAAGACCCCGTTCGGATTCCGATTACAATCCCCTGCAAATCGCCATCTTCCGGAATGGCAAACACGGCGCTTTGGAAGGGCTGGCCCGGTTTGTCCTTACGGAGTCCGCCCCTCTGGCGCACCTCGTCTACGATGTCAGGAATAATCTGTTGCGCACCGGCTGCGAGGCACATGAGGAAGTAGGCCCTTCCGTTGCCGGCGTCGAAATCGATGCACTTGTCCATCTCCGAGAAATTCGTCAGGGTCAATTCGCTGGTATAGGACCCTGTCTCGACGATCACCGGCAACGTCAGTCCAACTGTGCCTTCCTGTGAACGTGCAGTGACCGGGAAGACAAAGGATCCATCCGAGTTGGCTTGGTCATTGATGACGCCGTAAGCATAAAAAGGTGCGGTTCCGTTGACCCACTCAACCTTGGCGTAGCCGTTGGCAATGGTACCCAATACTCCCGAATACTGGTGAAACTCTCCCGGTCCCAGCGTTATGTCCGGCAAGACCCGGACACTCGGATCTGCTGGATCTCCGGAGAACACCGTGGTTCGCAGTGTGACGGGACCGTCCGTCGGCGTCCCTGTGTTTTGAAAGGCTATGTTGGAGCGATCCTGCTCGTTCTGGCGCAATCCAGACAGATACACGGCTTCCCGAAAGGTTGCGTCTCCGGCGACTCCGGGATAGGCCAGACCGGCGCGACCGCCTGGCACTGCCGTTGTGGTCCGGGCCATTACACTGACGTTGGAGGTGGTAGCGAAGTCTACCTCCAGCGTCCCCAGACGATTTCCAGACTCGGGAATGGGTATTCCCAGTTTCCTGAGGTGAACATGGGCGTTTGGTGCGATTTTCTGTTGCCCTGGAGCCAGCACCTCGGACGCAGTACCGCTGCCCCCTCCCTGAGCTGCCGTGTAGGTGTAGTCCAGCCTGGCTTCGTGCCTACCCCGATTGACCAGAGTCAGCTCGGAAGTATAGTAAGAGCCCTTCGAGCCTGCGGCGGATAGAATCACGGGTATGAACGACAAGGAACCCTCCCGGGTCAATCGGAAACGCCAACTGCCGGTATTGCATCCACCGTTGGAACTTCCTCCATCAGTCGACGTGAAGGTGAGCTGAACCTGGCAGGTCTCCCCGTCATCGTAGGCCAGGGTCAGGGTTCCCCTAAAAGGGGACGTATGGGAATAAGCATAGCTGCCGGTACGGATGGAAATCGTTCCGTCCTCGCTTGGCATGACCTCCTCAAAGCGGTTGGCTTTTCCGAAAACCACCTTCACGGAATCCGATCCGATCCTCTCCAGAGCCAACTGCTTCCCGGCCAGTTCCGCTGAAGCGATGGTTGATGGATCGAAATCGACAATGGTGACGGTGTGAGTGGCTCCGTCGTCAGGGCGATTGATAAACGTAGCAGCTACGACGCGCAGAACGTCGGGACCCGAACCGTCGGATCGACGCAAATAGATTTCGGGGAAATCCCCCAACGGGCCCAGGGTCAATCTGATGGTCCTGTCATGGTTATCGGTGTTCTCCAGGACGGTGAAGGAGATTTCCTTGCGTGTTTCACCGGCCAGAAAAAGCAGGCCCTTTTCCGGAGGCGGTGACAGATTCGCATAATCGGAGCCGGTGGCGCTGCCGTCGACGGTGTAGGCTACCCTGACCGCCAGCGGCAGAGCCCGACTAAGGGTCACGGCAACCTTGACAGTATTCTTTTCAGAAGTGCTCTGGGCTTTCGAAGCGAAGGAAATCGTAGCTTTCAATTCGGGACTCACCTCAAGACTCCATAACGTATCGAGTACATCGTCGAATATTCCTATTGGCAATTCCGGCAGGGAGTTCCCGGACAAATACAGATATTCCAGCGAGTCCAATCCGCTGAAGACTCCGGCGGGCAATGTGTCCAGGGAGTTGTAACCGAGGTCCAGCCGTCGCAGCTTGTCCAGGTCGGAAAAGATTTGCTCGGGTAAGGTGTTCAAGTGATTGTAACCTAGATTCAGCTCATCGAGGCGCTCCAGCTCGCTGAATATTCCCTCGGGCAATTTCGTCAAAGAGTTGGAGCTTAGTGTCAGACTCCTCAGAGAGGTCAGACCACTGAAGACTTCCTCGGGTAGTCCGTTCAGGGAGTTGTGGCGCAAACTCAGGACTCCCAATGACCTTGTGTCGGCAAAGATTCCCTTGGGTAAACTGGTCAGGTAATTTTCGGCCAAACTCAGAGAATAGAGGCGGCTCAGTCCGCGAAAGAGTCCCTCGGGCAAGTCGAACAAGAAGTTTTCGCGCAATTCAAGGTCCCTCAGATTGCCAAGCCCCTGAAAAACTCCCTCGGGTAGAGTGCTCAGGTATGTAAAAATCAACCATAGATCGCCCAAGTTAACCAGTCCGCTCAGGTCGTGGGACTGCAGGCCACTGAGAACGCGCCCGGAAAGGTTTAGAAAGGCAACCCTGTTGGCCAGATGCGCCGGAGTAACGTCCGCACAGTCTGTGATTTCCGGGAGATCTATTTCCCTTAAGAGGAGGGTAATCACTACTGGCGTTCGATTGCAGATCCCGCGCTGGTCGGAAACATTGTCGGCGTCAAGAACGGTGACGGGATGCACGCCGCCGTAATCGGGTTCAGCGGTACCGACCAGGGTAAAGTGCTGCAGGTAGGGAGCTTCTTCACCCGTGCCGTCTGATTTGAGCAGCGCACTCCTCCGACTCAGGGTCAGACGAATGACATCCATTTCGCTGTCGCTGTCCGTCAAAAGCCTAAAGACGATCTCCTTGCTCGTCTCGCCGGCCAGGAAGATCAATCCCGTTTCCGGCTCGGGCGACAAGTCCGAATATTCGTTACTGGCCACTGTGCCCGTCAGCGTATAAGGCAGTCGCACCGTTACCGGTAGTGGCCGGCTCAGGCTGACCGTTGCCCTGACCGTGGCGCCTTCGACTACAGTTTGTGCGGGCAACCTCAGACTAAATCGCATATAACCCGTCAGTTCATGATCTACCCGTAGCGTGGATTGGGAGAAATCGTGGTGGTGTCCCAGCGTGTCGAGTACGTCATCAAAGATTCCTGGCGGCAGTGAGAGCAGGTCGTTGTGCAGCAAGTCCAAGTCTCCCAGGGAATCCAGTCCGTTGAAAATCCCCTTGGGGAGTTTGTTGATCGAGTTATTCTGTAATCCCAGTCTCCCCATGTTCCTCAAGCCCCTGAAGAGGCCCTCCGGCAAGGTCTTCAGGTTGTTGCCCGATAGTTCTAAAGAGGTCAGAGAGGCCAGACCGCTAAAGATGTCCGGAGATAATGAATTAAAGTGGTTGCTCGACAAATCGAGTATTTGCAGGGAGGCTAATCCAGCGAAGATTTTGTCGTGCAACGCGCTCAGTTGGTTGCTTCTCAGGTTCAGGTTCGCCAGGGACTCCAATCCACTGAATACGTTCCGGGGTAAACCGTTCAGGGAGTTGTCCTCCAACCATAGCCTTCGTAAGGAACTCAGACCATCGAAGATCGGCTCCGGCAGTTCACTCAGGGAATTTTCATTCAAACGCAGCTCTTCCAGAGCGCTTAAACCACTAAAGACGCTATCGGGTAATGTACTCAGAGAATTACCATGCAGCGACAGCTCTTCCAGAGCGCTCAGTCCGTTGAAGATCCGGGCGGGCAATGTCGCCACGGAGTTGTCGTCCAATCGTAGTACCCGAAGAGAGCTCAGACCGCGGAAGTCATTTGCCTGCAGCTCGGTGATACCCGAACGGGACGGATTCCGATTCCACAGATACAGTTCTTCAATGCCGGCCAGATGTGCCGCGGTGATCTGGTTGCAGACCGATACTCCAGAGTAAGCGTTCACCAACGCGTCCCTCACCTGAGGGGTGCGGTCGCACACGCCTTGCCCGTTTAAGTTGTGCGAACTCAGAATAAGGCATGTGGTCCAGATGAGAAGCAGGCGCCGACTATAGAGCGTCCGAGCAGGATCAGTCCTGGACGAAAGAATCATGAGTGGAGGGTGTTTCCTGTGCCGAGCTACGGCGCACCGCCCCGGCATCACTTGAACGCCAGGAAGACGGCTCGATCCCCGGCGAGGTACTGGGGGTTGGCATCCGCGGGCGGGGCGACCCTCTCTATCTCGGAAAAACCGGCCGCCGAAAGCATCTCGCTCGCGGCGGCGGCATTGGGGATGAAGCTCAGGCCCCGGTGGGCCGCCAGGCGGTTCTCCTCGATGTCGGGCTCCCGGTAGATGGCCAGGGCCGCCGGCAGCTCCAGGAACGTGTCCGTCGCTCCCCAGCCGCTGACCACCGGAGCCTGCTGCCGGGTGAGCTGGGTCTCCACCACGCACATCCGGCGGGTGATGCGATGGAGAATCCGCAGAGCTCCCATGGGATTCTCGAGATGGTAGAGCAGACCCAGAAACAGGGTCAGGTGGTAGCGGTCCGGCGGGTCCTGGTTGGCCAGGAAATCCTCGACGTCAAAGGTGAGCTCTCCGGGGTCCTGTCCCTGAATCCGCTGCACGGCCCGGGCCCGCTCGATATTGAGGGGCCGCACGTCGATGCCCCGCACCCGGGCCCCCCTGGCCTGGAGCAGAAAGCTGAAGTAGCCCTCGTTGCAGGCCACGTCCAGGCAGTCCAGATCAGCCAGGCCTTCCGGGAAGGAATCCTCGAGCGCCGGCAGGATCATGTCCCGGCGGGTCCGGTGTATCTGGCGAAGCTCCGGGGAGAGCAGCGGCGTGCGGATGCCGTCTCCCAGGTCGAATTCGTACATCCAGGCCGGGGGGGTGTGGGCCAGTTGCAAGCGTTCTTCCCTGGTCATCCTGGTCCTCCCTCCGGTGGGTGGGCATGAGCCAATAGGCAAGGTGCTGCAGCCTTCGCGGTTCGATTCGAACCCATTGTCAGCCACTCACGGGACGCCGCGTTCGACCCACCTACGGCTCGATTGCGGGCTGACTCTCCTATCTGGCGTTCTCGCCGATTCCGTCCCCCCCACCGGTTCGACTGCGGGCGGAGCCCTTGTCTCTCCGACTCCCCCTCCAGGGGGGAGTGATTCTCGAGGCCTGCATCAGGCTTCTTGCCCCATTCCTGGGCAGGATGTAAATCATGTTTGCGGTCTAACGTGTAAAGGATGCCCACCCGGGAGCGCGGGCGTCCCGCCCGCATCCTTATTGCTGCAAACAGCCTTCCATCCACGGCACTCCCCTGCCCTGCGCGCCAAGACCGCCCTCGGGCAAATTTCTTCCATGGCGCCAGGCCTTGTGCGGGCGGGACGCTCGCTTTGGCCCCCCTACGGCTCGATTGCGGGCTGACCCTCCTATGTGGCGTTCTCGCCGATTCCGTCCCCCCCACCGGTTCGACTGCGGGCGGAGCCCTTGTCTCACCGACTCCCCCTCCAGGGGGGAGTGATTCTCGAGGCCTGCACAAAGCTTCCAGTAGCTCTCAATCACTCCCCCCCGGACGTCTCGGCGAAGATGGAGGCGTCGCTGCGGCGATAGTCGGCCCGCCGGCGGTAGCGCTTGTAAAGTGCTTCCGGAAACTGAAGCAAGGCTTTGAAGAATGCCCGAAGCTCGAAGCGAACATTGGTCCGGGTGAGGAAACGGGCCTGGGTGAGCGGCAGGAAGAGGCAGTGCTGCAGGATCCATCGGGCGTCGGTGATGCTCTTCCAGACGAACAGATACTGATTCTTGCGAATGGTGTTGTCAACGAAGTTGTCGCCGAACTTGCCCCGGTTGGTGCCCCGGTGCTTGTGGACCACCAGGCTGTCGCTGGCCAGCAGGCTCTTCCAGCCCCGCTTCCAGGCCTGGTAGGAGAGATCCACGTCCTCCAGGTAGAAGGGGTCGTAGAGCGTGTCCAGGCCTCCCAGGGCCAGGAACTTGCGCCGGTCGAAGGCGCTGGAGCCCCCTCCGGCCCAGAAGACGGGCAGACAGGCCCCGGCCGGTCCCGGCGGGACCTCGTCGTGGTAGGGCTCGGGGAACCCCTGCCGCCAGCGGGACTTCGTGTTGCCGGTCTCCTCCCGCCGCCGCGACTTGTCCTGGAAGAAGACCTGGGAGGACACGGCAAAGACGCTCTCATCCCGGAAGCCGTCCAGCAGGGGCCGCAGGAAATGGGGGTCGACTTCCATGTCGTTGTTGAGCAACACCACCACGTCGCCGGCAGCCGCTTGCACGCCGGCGTTGTTGCCCCCGGTGAAACGCCGGTTCCGGTCCAGCGCCACCACCTTGACCTGGGGATAGCCGGCTTTCAGAAAAGCCACGCTGTCGTCCCGGCTGCCGTTGTCCACCACCAGGATCTCGTGGCCGTCCCCGTCCCGGCGGACGGCCTCCACCACGCTGGGCAGGAACTCCTCCAGCAGGTGCTTCCCGTCCCAGTTGAGGACGATCAGGCTGGCCCGGAGCCGGGCCGGCAGCCCCGTTGCGTCAGGCTTGCGGCGGAGCAGGGAGAAAGGAAGGTAGAGAATCTCGGCCAGGCAGAGCCCCAAGGCCACCAGCAGGTCGAAGGGGACCATCAGCAGCAGCGCGCCCAGCCTGGGCCAGAAGCCGGGCTGCAGTGGGTGGAAAGGACTCCCCATGGATCAAGCCCCTGGGCGCTGGATGCGGTCGCTCAGGTACTCGCGCAAGGCGTCCCTCCAGTGCTTGAGGTCATCCATTCCCAGATCTTCGAGGTGATGGTTGGCCAGCACCGAATAGGCCGGCCGCCGGGCCGCGGCGGCGAAGGCGTCGGAGGTGGTGGGTGTCAGGTCGGGCTTGAGACCCAACAGCCGGAAGATTTCGCCGGCGAACTCGTACCAGGTGCAGTTACCCTTGGAAGTGACGTGAAAGAGGCCGTAGTGGGAGGTCTCGATCAGGGCGGCGGTGGCGCGGGCCAGCTCGCGGGTGCTGGTGGGGGTCAGCCGCTGGTCGTCGACCACCCGGATGGATTCATTCCCGGCGGCTTTCCGGATCATGGTCTCGACGAAGTTGCCGCCCTTGCCGCGGCTGCCGGCGCGGCCGTAGAGCCCGCAGGTCCGGATCAGGACATGCTTTTCCCAAACGGATTCCAGCAGGTGCTCGCCGGCCAGCTTGGAGGCGCCGTAGACGTTGAGAGGGCGGGGCAAGTCGTCTTCCCGATAGGGGCGGCCGGCAACCCCGTCGAAGACGTAGTCGGTGCTGTAGTGCACCAGCACGGCCTCGATGTCGCGGGCGGCCAGGGCCAGGTTGCGGACGGCCTCTCCATTCACCTGAAAAGCGGTGGAGACTTCGGACTCGCAGTCGTCCACCCGGTGGAAGGCGGCGGTGTTGATCACGACCCGGGGCTGCTCGGACTGCAGGACCTGGCGAACCCGATCCGTCTGGACAAGATCCAGGGAGCGGTGCGGCGGAGTGAGCAACTGGTGGCGGGACAGGGCCTTGACTAGATCGGTGCCCAGTTGGCCGGAAGCTCCGATGAGGAGTATCTTCAAGTCAGCGACTCCCCGGTTCCCGGACTCCCATTCCGACCACGGCCGGCTTGAAGGGCGCAGCCGGGGCGGCGTCGAACACCGACCCGGTGATTCCGATGATCTTGTCGGCCTCCTCGAGGAGCTTCATCCAGGCGATATTGTAATAGCGGGGGTTGTCGAAGTCGGTATAGCCGTAGCGGGAGACGCTCTCCACCATGTCCTTGACGGCCTCTTCCACGGTGACCGCCGGGGCGAAACCCAGCACCCGCTCCAGCTTCTTGCCGGAGACCCGATAGCTTCGCACGCCCTGGTAGCGGTATTCCGGAGTCACCTCCACCTTCACGCCGACCTCTTTCAAGGCCCCGACCACCCGCAGCGCCAACTCCGAAATCCGAAAGTTGCGGTAGACCACGTTGAAGATCTCTCCCGCGACCTTGGGCTCTTCGGCTTCCAGGCAGAGAATGTAGGCCCGGGCCGCATCCCGGATATCCACCATCGGCCGCCACATCTCGCCTCCGTAGTGAGTGGTGACGTGCCCCTTGGAGAGGGCGTCCCGCAGAAAGGTGTTGACCACCAGGTCGAAGCGCATCCGGGGGGAGAAGCCGTAGACCGTTCCCTTGCGCAGGATGACCGGGCAGAACTTCTCGTCGGCCAGTTCGAGCAAGGCCGTCTCCGCCTGGTGCTTGGAGCTGGCGTAGGCCGCCTTGGGATGGACCGGCGAGGTCTCGTCCAGGACGACGTCCTTCTCCTCCTCGGCGATGCCGACATCGTAGATGGAACAGGAGGAGGCGAAGACGAACCTCCGGATGCCCTTGCGCTTGCAGAGGCGGGCCAGCGACAGGTTGGCCCGGGTGTTCATCTCGTAGTTGGCCTGGGGGTTGTACTCGGCCGTGGGATCGTTGGAGAGGCCGCTCAGATTGATGACGGCCTCGACGCCATCCAGCACCGAGGGGTCCATGGTGCGGACATCCCCCGTTTTCAGCTCGATTCGCTCCCTGTCCTCGCGGAGGCCGGCATTCCCGTAGTACATGCGGTCGAAGACCCTGACCGCGTAGCCCCGAGCCAACAACTCCCTGACCAGCACCGAGCCGATATAGCCGGCTCCACCCACTACCAGAATCATGGCCAACCTCCCTCTGTTTGGAACACCTCTGTTTTATCCCTCATGAGCCGCCGCGTTGAATGGGGCGGTTGTACGACTGGGTGAAGTTTGAAGTGTGAAGTTTGAAGAATGGATGGTGAATTGTGACACGTCAAGTATCTCGTCGCTCTCGGCGCGGTGCTTCGAAAAGTTCAAGCAGGTCGTCAGCCGCTCTCCTGTTCCCGAAACCCTCCACTCCTCACAATCCATTCATCATTCATCACTCATCATTCACCGGCCCTTGACTTCCCACACGTCCCCGAAGGAGTTGGGGGGAATGCGGACCTCATCCGGCTTCTCCCGGTTGTAGACCTCGCTGGCGGTGCTCACGAGCTGGGTGTCGTCCTCCAGCGACATCCAGCCATGGTAGACGCCGGGCGGCACCACGATCAAGGCAGGATTGCGCGCCCCGGTAACGAAGATCTGCATCTCATTATAGGTCGGGCTGTCGGGACGGTCATCCCGCAGCACGAACTTGGCCGATCCGTGGCTGATAAAAAACCAGTCCCACAGCCTGGCGTGCTTGTGAAAGGCACGGATGGTCCCGCGGGTCACGTCGCCCACCAGGTAGACCTGACCGAACCGGGTAAAGTGCTCGTCGGTGCTCCTCAAGATCTCGATCAGATAGCCCCGGTCATCCACGTGGGCGACCAGGGGCACCACCTTCACATCCTTGATCATCATGCTCCTTTCCGCTGTCCAGAGGGGGCCGGGGCGCGGGCTCCGGCCTCTTTCAAACTTCCTCTTTCAAACTTCCTCCTTCAAACTTCTTCCTTCGAACTTCCTCCTTCAAACTTCTACCTTCAAACTTCCACCTTCAGCCCGCGGGCTCCGGCCAGCCCCGGCTTGGCCGAACTCACCTGCCTCAATTCAATGCGGCAGCCCATCTTCAGGTAGCCGTAAACCGTCTCCCGCTGCTTCAGGGTGAGGTTCAGGGCGTTCTCCACGAAGTCGCACATCTCCGAATCGCGATGGGTCCCGTTGGCAACCGCCGGGGTGAGATAGTAGTGGCCCGGCTGCAGCACCGGAAGCCGCAAATGGAAGTCCACCGTGTAGATCTGTCCCGGCCGGGCCGGCGGCAACCGCAGGTTCTCCACCGAGGTGTTGCTTCCGGAGATCTCCTCGCCCAGGCGGTTGCGCATGAGAATCCCGACCAGGGGCGATTCCACCGGGCGGTCGAACCGGACCGATACCCTCACCGTCACCAGGTCGCCGTGAAAGAGGGTTTGCGGCTCCTTGCCCGCCTGGTCGAGCAGGCGGATTCCCAGGACCCGGGCGTGGCCATTGCCCCAGCGCTCGTCCACGTTCGGAAGCGTATGCACCGACAGATCGCCGGCGGCATCACCGGCGGCGTCCGGCTGGAGTTGGGTCGCCTCGGGGGCCTTCTCGCCGGCATAGGGGTCGCGGCGCTGAGTCAGGGCGGCCAGGTAGCGGGCCGTCACTTTGTCGGGGTCGCCTCGATCCCTGATCCTGCCCTTCTCCAGCCAGAGGGCTCCATCGCACAGATTCCTGATTGCGGCCACGTCGTGCGAGACCAGCAGGATGGTCTTGCCCTCGTCCCGCATCCGGCGAAGCCGGCGCACGCAGCGCTGCTGGAAATAGACATCTCCCACCGCCAGAGCCTCGTCCACCAGCAGGATCTCGGGGTCGAGGTTGATGGCGATGGCAAAGGCCAGGCGCACGTACATGCCGCTGGAATAGGTCTTGACGGCCTGGTCCATGAAGCTGCCGATTTCGGCGAAGCGCTCGATCTCCGGCATTTTCCGGTCGATCTCGTCCCGGCTCAACCCCATGATGGCGGCGTTCAGAATGGCGTTCTCCCGGCCGGTGAACTCGGTGTTGAAGCCGGACCCAAGCTCCAACAGGGCCGCCACCCGACCGCTCAAAACCACGCTGCCCGTGGTCGGGGTCATGGTTCCGGCGATGATCTGGAGCAGGGTGCTCTTGCCTGAGCCGTTCTCGCCCACAATCCCGAAGGTAGCCCCCTGTTCGACCTGGAAGCCGACTTCCCTGAGGGCCCAGAAGTCCTGGTGGTAACGGCGCCGCCGAAAGATCAGCTCCTTCAGTCGGGCCGAGGGCTTGGAGTAGATGCGGTAGTTTTTGGATAGGTTTTCGACGGTGACGGCATGCATGGCCAAGTCGCCGGAACAGGCGAGGGAGATCGGGCCTCGGGACTGGCCGGCACCGCACTGGCAGCGGCGACGACTCCGCTCCTTCGACCGTCCCCTCCGACACGTCAACCTCAGTCGGGGAGGACGGCGGCACTCCGACATCCAACCCGGGATCCGGTAGCGAGCCGGAAGAGGGGACGGCGGGTACTGCCGCCAC
>JAPVWS010000257.1 GCA_027493295.1 Candidatus Versatilivorator vitaminiformans
TTGGTTCCAAAGGCGTTCCCGACCGAGGCGTCGGTAGTGTTCAGTTGTGGAGCCGTAGCCGACACCGTGATGGACCTGGTGAGGGTGGCCACGGTGTCGAACACGACAGAAAGCTCGAGGTTGGTGTTGACAAGCAGGGTGATGCCTTCAATGGTCACCGAATTGAAGCCGGGCTGTGTGGCTGACAGGTGGTAGGAGCCGGGGGGGAGCTGGGCAAAGACGTACAGTCCCTCTTCGTTGGACACCACGGTTCGCTGGACGTTGTTGTCCTGGTTGATTACCGTGATCTCGGCGTCGGGCAGGATACCGCCGGTCTCATCGGTGACCACTCCACTCAAGCTGCTCGATTGAGCCCGCGCATCGGGAGCAACCACGGCGATAGTCGCCAGCAAGATCAGAAATGGAAGGCAAGCAGAAGCTGTTTTCATGGTTGGAGTCCTTTCCAGCAAAATCATGGGCTGGATCCCTTACCTCGGGCAGGTGGCATCGGTGCTTGCAACGTGATGCAATGCCTGTGTGAAAAAAGTTCACCAAATTTCATGAGAAGAAACAAATACCCAAACGCCGAAATTCGCAGGGAAACTTGGCCTCAGGTGTTATACCTGGGAATTTATGCCTTTACTATACGGTTATCTTACCTCTTTTCAGGCCCTTTTCCAAGACGAAAACTCCATTCCGTTGTTTCGAAAATGGCTGCGATGGATTGGCCTCCAATCCGCCAGAAATACACTTTTAGTGTGTATTTCATCCAGAGGCTGCTCCTGGGAGTTCGACAGAACTCACCCATGCGGTGCTGACGCAACCATTCTCCCGAACCCAATCGGCGGTTGAGTCGGAATTGGGGTTGCTACCCGGATTGGCGGACGCCGTGGTTCCGGAGCAAAGCCGGTGCTAGCCCGCATTTCTCACCAGGGGGCGTGATCATGGCGCAGGCATTTTTCCCTCAGCGCGTGCTCGGGAGCGAAGAGCGTAGCCGTCACTACGGTCGAGCGAGCATGGATGCGCTGAGGGGAAAAGGACAAGCCAGGGCACGGCCAGCGCCGTGTGTAACCGCAAGACCTACCAATCAGACCCATGAGGTGCTTAAAATAGATGGATTTTCCTCTATGAATCGAGCGGCCTGGTGAGAAATGCGGGCTAGAATGTGGCGACTGTCTCAGGATTCATCCGGTGTACTCAGGAAGCGGGCTCGGTCCGCCACGGGTCTTGACCTGCACTCAACGAAATCGACCAGTGTTCCGTAACAGAAGTAGGGTTGCCATCTTTCGGAGCGCAACGGTACCGGATTCCAGGAGCGACGACGAAGACGGTGCCGTTCCGCCCGAACCCGGAGGGCCGATGGAGGTTCCCGGGAGAAAGAGCATAACGGTGTCTGCTCTCCGAAGCACAACCGGCCTCTCCTACCGACCGTTTCCCGGTGGAACCTCCATCGGAGATGGCAACCCTATTTCTGTTACAGGACACTGGAGTCCACAATGAAAGGAGGCAGATTCATGAATCCGCTCAGGCAAGCTATCGGTGCCGTACTCATCCTCATCGGGGCTTTGGTAGCCATCCACACCGTCGTCGAGCCACTCTACCACGCTTCCAGCGAGACCAGCCCCTACAGCCCCAACTGGAATTACATCAACCCGCTGATGGCGCTGGCTATCGTGCTGGGCCTGATCTTCAGCTGTATGGGCAAACAAGAGGTTGACCGGGAAGGCGGCGACGCACCCGTGACCCGCGCCTTTCTGGCGTCCAACACGATCTTCTACGGGCTGCTGTTCATCGGCATCCTCTTTTTCTTCAACTGGTTCAACCTGCTGAGCCCCGACTATACCGCGGTAGGTCCGGATGCCGTATCGGTGATCTGGGCAGTGATCGACGCCGCCCTGCCACTGCTTCTGGGAGCGCAGGGAGTGACTATGCTGAGAGGCGGCAAATGAGTCCTCTGGGAAACGGGATCGTCCTGTGATTGAGTAGACTTGTTATATATACGATATGTATATATAATATGGTTTTTATGGTGCAGTACACATGGGACTAATGCCGCTTCAGTTCGAATGGGATGATGAGAAGATCCGGATCAATCATTGCAAGCACGGAATCGGTTTCGAGGAAGCCAGCCTGATCTTCGCAGGCCCCGTGTTCACCGCCCCGGACGACCGCCAGGATTACAGCGAAAAGCGTTTTGTCAGCTACGGTCAACTGGACCCAATGGTCGTCGTTGCCGTGATTCACACGTGGCGGCGCGGGCGAATCCGGCTGATTTCCGCCCGTACGGCCAACCGCAAAGAAAGGCAGGCTTTCCATGAGCATCTCGAAAAAACGGCTCCGAGAAATTGAGTCGATCCAAGACCAGGACATCGACTATTCTGACATCCCGGAAGCTGATGAAAGCTTCTGGCGTCGCGCCGAGCTCCGGATGCCGCAGCCAAAGAAAGGCATCTATGTCCGCCTGGACGCTGACATTCTGGATTGGCTGAAATCGAAGGGTAAGGGTTACCAAACCCGCATGAACGCCATGCTGCGGACTCTGATGGAAAGCGACCAACGACCGAACTGACCATAATTCTCAACCTTTCATGAAGCAAAAGCTGACAATCAGCGTGGGCGCCGAGCTCCTTCCCATAGCTCGGCACTATGCTTGCTCCCGAGGTGTCTCGCTATCCTTGCTTGTCGAGCAGTTTCTCAGAGAAATTGCAGGAGACGATACCCCGTCATTTTCAGGGCGGTGGCGGGGCCGATTCAGGGCAGCCGAGCGTGACGATCCACGCTGCGACGCGCTCGCCGGGAAATACCCTTGAGTCTGTGACGGCTTTCGCCCTCCAGCTTCCGAGTATTCCGAATCTATTGTGCCCACCCTGTGTTTCTGTCCCGCAGGCAAGACCGTTTCAATCTACGGCGTAATCCTGCTAGAATTCCGGGAACTGCCTCACGCACCTCTTTGCCCCGGGGAGGATCGACCTGCGGAAGAAGGGCGTATGCTATGAAGCTACCTCTACTGCTGCTGCCGCTACTCGTCGTCGCGCTGGCGGTCTTCGGCCAGCCAGAGGAAAAGACCGGCAAAAAGCCGCATCCGCCCAAACCGGGCCCGGGCAGCCGGGCGGAGCTGGATGAAATCACCAGCCGGGTGACAGCCGGCCTGGCCGGTCCGAAAAACTCGCCGCCGGTCCGCAGAATCAACTACATCGACGACTTCATTTTCGACAAGCTGGAGCGGGACGGGATTCCTCACGCCCCCCTGGCCTCGGACGCCGAGTTCCTGCGCAGGGCCCACCTGGACCTGATCGGTCGCCTGCCCGATGTGGAAAAGGCGCGCAGCTTCCTGAAGGACAGCGACCCCGACAAGCGGTCCCGGCTCATCGACGAGCTGACCGGCGCCAGGGTGGACCCCGCCGCCGCGGACCACCCCTCCCACCCTTACCTGGACCGCTGGACCTATTTTCTGTGCGATCTCTTTCGCAACACCCAGGGCGAGGTCGGCCCCAAGGGGCGGAATCTCTTCTGGGACTATCTCAATACGGCGCTGCTGCTGGACGTGCCCTACGATCAGTTGGTCACTGAGATGCTGACGGCCACAGCCCGCTCCAACTGGGAATCGGGACCTGCAAACTATCTGGCCAGGAACCACGCCGACGACGCCGACGGGCTGGCCGTCAACCACGAGGACAGCATCGAGGACATCGCCATCAGCAGCACCAGGAACTTCCTGGGAATCAACCTGGAGTGCATCGCCTGCCACGACGGCGCCTACCACCTGGAAAAGATCAACCTCTGGCTCAGCCAGAAAAAGCGGGAGGAGTTCTGGCGCCAGGCCTCCTTTTTCGGGGGCATACGGATGTTCCGGGGCTTCGGGATCGGACAGGAATTTCCCGTGCAGGAAGACACCCACCGCTACGACCTGAGGTACCCCAGCGTCAAGCGCATGAAGCGCTATTCGGCGGATACGACTCCCACCTTCCTGCTCGACGGCGAGCGGGCCAGGCCGGGAGAGGATTTTCGCCGGGCCTACGCCCGCATGCTCACCTCCCATCCCCAGTTTGCACGGGCGACCGCCAACCTGATCTGGGCCGAGCTGATGGGGGTGGGCATCGTCGATCCTCCCTTCGAGTTCGACCTGGCCCGGCAGGACCCCGACAATCCTCCGCCGGCTCCCTGGACCATCCAGCCCACCCATCCCGAGCTGCTGGACGCCCTGGGAAAAGACTTCGCCGAGAGCGGCTTCAGCTTGCGGACCATCATCCGGCGGATCGCCAAATCGAGCGCCTATCAGCTCTCCAGTCGGTTCCCCGGCCAATGGCGCCCCGACTACGCCCGCTATTTCGCGCGGCGCAACGCCCGGCGTCTCTCGGCGGCCCAGCTCCACGACAGCCTCTGCCAGGCCACCGGCGTTTTCCCCGAGATCCCCATCATGGGCACCGATCTCAAGGTCAAGTACGTGATGCAGACCCGGGGGCCCTACGACCTGCAGGGCGAGCTGAAGGTCTTTCTGGCCGCCTTTGGCCGGAGCAACCGCGACGTGGCCGACAAGAGCCTGGCCGGCTCGACCGTACAGGCCTCGCTGTTGCTCAACAGCGACCTGATCAAGGAGAAGGTTCAGGCGGACAAGGGACGGCTTCAAGCGCTGCTCGAGCAGGAGCCCTTCAAGAGCAACCAGGCTATCGTGGAAGAGCTTTTTCTGGCGACTCTGGGCCGGCTCCCGCGAGAAGAGGAACAGCGTCTTGGGGTGACCCAGATCGAGCGCTACCGCGAGTCCGGAGCCGAGGACCTGCTGTGGAGTCTGCTCAACACCAAGGAGTTTCTGTTCAACCTTTAGGAGAGGAACCGGTCCCATGGAAGAAGCCATGACCCGCATTCCCCACTTGACCCGGCGGGGATTCATTCGCGCCGGGGCCGCCACGGCCACCTGCTTCTGCCTGTCGCCCATGATGGACCCGCTCAACCTGCAGGCGGCCCGCAAGGTGACCCCCAGGGGCAGCGCCGACTACTGCATATTTCTCTTTCTGGACGGCGGGCCCAGCCAGATCGACACCTTCGACTTCAAGGAGGGGCGTTACACGCCGGCGGACTTCGACGTGCGGACCGTCGGGGGCGGGATGTTGAAGCTGCCCTATGCCTTGTTCCCCCGGCTGTCGGAGAAGCTGGACGACCTGGCCATCGTGCGTTCGGTGGAGGCCTGGGAAGCCGGCCACTCCCGAGCCCAGTACGTCCTGCAGGTGGCTCACCCGGTCAGCCCGGCCCGGCGGGCCGAAATGCCTTCCCTGGGAGCCGTCATCGCCTACGAAATGGAGGCCCGCCGCAAGCCCGGCGACTTTCTGCCTCCCTTCGTGGCCATGAACTACAACATCACCAGTGGCGCCGGCATCGTGGGCGCCGGCTGTCTGGATCCCAAGTACGGTCCCCTGGCCTTCAATACCCAGGAGAGCCGGCACTTCCTGCTGGAGGACGGCGATCGGGAACGCTTTCTGCGACGGTGGGACCTTCTGAGCCGGCTGGAGCGGGGACACCCGGTTTCGTCGACGGGGAGCTCGCGCCCGATTGAAGAGTTCCGATCCTACTACGGGGAGGCCCACTCCATCATGATGGCTCCCGAGGTCCGGGACGTCTTCAAGCTGGAGACGGAGGAGCGCAAACGCTACGGGTCCTCGGCCCTGGGGGATGCCTGCATCCTGGGGCGCAACCTGATTGCGGCCGAGGCCGGAACCCGCTACGTGTTCATCACCCATGACGGCTGGGACCTTCACGCCAAGGCCTACGACAAGACCAGCACTCCCAACCAGTACACTCTGGGCCGGGAACTGGACGCGGCTTTCGCCAGCCTGCTGACCGACCTGAGCCGCCTCAGAACCAAGGACGGACAGGCGCTCCTGGACCGCACCCTGATTGTGTGCATGGGCGAGTTCGGGCGCACCGTGGGAGACCTGACGGTCAATAAAGGCCGCGACCACCACCGCTTCGCTTCCACCAGCCTGTTTGCGGGCGGCGGCGTCCAGGGCGGCCGCATCATCGGCGCCACCGACCCCACCGGCGGCAAAGTGGTCGATTCCGGCTGGAGCCAGAAGCGATCCATCTACATCGAAGACATCGCCGCCACCATGTACTCCGCCCTGGGCATCGACTGGTCCAAGAAGATCACCAACACCCCCTCGGGTCGGGACTTCGAGTACCTGGAGCCGGTCTCGGGAACCACCTTCCTGAAGGTGGACGAGATCTCTCCGCTGTTTGCCTGATTTCCGCCCCGGAGCAAGCGGACACCCCGGCGACCACCCCCCACCGCATGCCGCTGTAGGGGCAACCCTTGTGGTTGCCCAGCTATCCAGGCCGCAGCCCGCTGTCGAGCCGGTGGGGGCCGCTTTGCCCCGCCTCGTGAGTTTCAGGAATTACAAACGGTGTCACCGTACCCGGTAACGGCATGTTTACATATGGAGGAATCACTATTTCAAACGCTGCCGTCACCGTGAGAGTCGCGACGCCGGTCGAAGAGGGGCGGGCCGGGCTGGCCTGCCCGGGATTGAATCCCGATGGCCTGCTCACCGACCCTGCCTTCATTACCGGTCTGCGTCAGAACAGACCGGACCGCTCCAACCTGGCTGTCCAGAACGCCGGGGACGCGAACATTACTATGAAGGTGACGGTCTTTCCCGGAGGCCCGGCGTCAGCCGGGAGGAGCGTGGCCTTGCCGGATCGAACTCTGCCCCGGGAGGCTTCTATCAGTACAACCGCATCCTGGACATGGCCGGTTTCGAGAATGGCAATGTCAAGGTCGAACGAGTGAGTGGGCCAGCGCCTTACTATGCCTACGGGGTCATCAATGACAACTTCAACTCGGACGGGTCGTTCGTGCTTCCGGTCCGGGCGGACTTTCTGGTGGGCAAGAGGGGACAGACCCTGCCCGTCATCATAGAAAGCGGAAACTTCAACAGTGAGTAGAACGTGACCCTCGGACCCCGCCGTTGGATGCAGGAAAATGGGATTCTCGGCGATATCGGTCAAGGTTATGTTCAGGTGAGGAAAACCTCGGGCAGCAACCTGTTTGTTACCTGCGGGGTGGTTAACGATGGAGGTAGGCCTGGCGAGCGCAGCAGCGACGGCGCCTTGGTGCCGGGCCAGGAGTAGTCCGCAGCCTTTCTTGATGTCGAATGAGCTGCCTGAGCGTTACAGATAAAGATTTTTTGTAGAACTTCACCGTATTATCACGGCATTGGCGTTCACCGTCACTCCGAAATCACCTGCATCGTTTATTTTGTCCTGCAATCCATCAAATACAGGATCTATCCTCGGCTGAGAAGAAGGAGGCCACCCTCCCGGTGGCGGGTATGGTACTTGCATGCGGTGGCTCTTGCGGTCTGCGGTCTTCCTGTGCTGGAAAGGGAGGAATGTACCCATGAAGATTTACATTCTCGCGCTTGCAGCAGTGCTTATCGGGGCAGGGTCCGACCTACCTGCGCTCGCACAGGACCGGGCAAAGCAGCAGCGGCGGGCCATGAAGTCCCGGCAGAAGGTAGCGGAACAGGCAGAGAAACGTCAGCAATTGCTGAAGGAAGTCAGGCCCCTGGCGGACAGGTACGCTGAGGCGATGATAACGCGCAAGTACTCGGACTCCTTAGTCCAGAGCTACGTCAGCTCCCTCGGCCAGAGCTTGGTTCCTCCGGGAACCGCAGCGTCGACCACGTTTTCGTTTCGGGTTGTCCAGGACATCTACCCGAACGCGTCCTCACTGCCGGATGGGAGGATCTACCTCACGACCGGCATGCTGGCGCACGTCGAAAACGAGGCCCAGTTGGCCATGGTGCTGGGCCACGAGATCGGACACGTGATCCAGGAGCACGCCTTGGAATCGCTGCGCAAACAGCGCTCCGACCAGCGCCGCAACAAGATGATCAGCGCCGCTGCCGGCGCGGCACTGGGCGGTTTCCTCGGAAGAAAGAAGGGCGGCACACTGGGTACACTCAAGGGAGCCGCGACCGGGGCAGCCGTCGGCACGGTCGGAGCAACCTTGGTCAATTTGGTAATCCAATCCAAATTCAGCAAGGAGCATGAGAAGGAGGCCGACCGGATCGGAACCGAACTCGCGCTAGCGCGGGGCTTCGATCCGGAGGAGGCCGCTCGGTTTTGGGAAAGGCAGCATGAGCGATTCGGTAAGTGGAACGTCAGAAGGAAGATCGCACACTCACTGTTTGGCTCCCATCCACGGGACCACGTCCGGGCAGAGAATCTCAGGGTGCTACTCGCCCAGGACCTCAGGTCAGCGATCGAAGAAAAGCGAGCTGGAGGTGGACTTGCAACAGGAACACCACGATTCAGCAGCGTCATTTCCGGCTTGATGCGCGATACCGGCATCCTCATGGCTGAGCGCAGCGACCGCCACGACCTGGCGATCCGACTTCTGGAAAAAGCGCGCGTCTACCGGCCGCATGATCCGAGGCTGCTGTGGGCGCTGGGACGCACTTATCGCATGGTCGCCCGGACGGAGGAGAAGCTGGCCGAAGCTAGCGGCCTTTTGGTAACGGCGGCCGAGCAAGACAAGCGAAGCATCTACCCCGCCATTCACCGGGACATTGCCTTCGCCATGGCGAGTCAGTCGGGAGACTATGTGGCAGCAAGCGAGCATCTCCGGAAGTATGTAGTCGGGTATATCGCCGCGCACAACAGCCTCCCCCTGGACATCGATGACGTCTACGACAAGATGGTCCTCTTCGGGGACAACGAATGGGTCCCGCCGACCTCGGGGAACCCCACCAGCGCACTGAAGCAGAAAGCGGCTAGCGGAGTCAGATACCGCCATCCCACGGTCTGGAACACGCCGGCTGACCTGGCGGCCTTTGACGCGGCGCTGCAGGCGTCGACCAAGCAAATAGAGGAATCCTTTGGGAGTGCGAGGACGAACGATCAGGCAGAACCCGAAAGGAGGATGCACTGATGAGCACGTGCCCGTCTTGTGAAGCTGAATTCCCGCCCGGAATTCGCTGGTGTGCGATTTGCCACGTAAGTGTAGTCAATCCGTAGATTGGTCGTCTGGCTCCGCCCATCAAGCGGTTGATCGCATTTGCGATTGATGTCCCGGTCCAGTTTTCGACCTTCCTTTACTTGTGGATGGGGTCACTCTCATCTGCGCATCTCAACACATCACTTTCTACATTCCTTCAGGTCGTTTCGTTCGCCTTCCTTGTATACGTCGCCTGTGCCTTGTTCCTCTGTACCAAGGGGACAACCCCAGGCAAAAAGCTCCTGGGAATGCGCGTCGTCAAGGAAGACGGCCGCAACGCTGATTTTTTTACGATGCTTATCCGCGAGACCGTCGGACGAGCACTCTCGTGCCTCGTATTCTTTCTTGGCTTCTTGTGGATGTTGATTGACAAGGACAATCAGGCCTGGCATGACGAGCTCCTGCGAACCTATGTCGTCGAATCTGTAAAGTAGGCTTCCCCTGTCACGTAGGCTCTATCCCCCCAGGCGCTACGGTTACTACAGAAGTGCCGGCTAACCACTATCCACGAACCACAAACCGCCAAAATCGACTCTTTTTGGCACTTTCAATCCTTCCCCGGATAGGCGATCATGGATTCTGAGGGAGGTTGAATTGCCAAGGATCCCTGCAGCGTTGGCGATGGGACTGGGCCTGACCCTGGCCCTGTGCCGGCCCGCGGCGGCCGCCGAACCGCCGGTCTGCGCCGGCGGACAATCCATAGGCCAATTCCGTTTTCTGGTGCAACCCGCGCCCGAAGTGAGAGCGCTTCCGCTGGCCGCGGTCAATCGACTGCAGAAAGGCCGGAAACTGCTGTACATCCCGGTTCGCCAGCAGCCCGACCGCAAGCGCCAGGCCAGTATCGCCCTGGTGCTGATCGCCGCCGGGAGCAGCCCCGAAAAGGAATGGGTGGTCCTGGACCCCAGGCCGGCCGGGGCAGCCACCCAGTGGGAGGTTCCCTTCGACGTCGAGGTGGTGGCGGCCGTCTACGGTCCCCGGGGGCTGAACGTCAAGAAGGTCAAGGCCCTGGTCAAGAACAACGAGGACGTCATCACCCAGCTCGCCGACTACGCCCAGCAGACGGCCCAGGTGGGAGCCCTGGTGGAAGCACTGGCAGCCTGGGAACGCTCCCCCGCCAATTCCCAACCCCTGGAAGCCGTGCTGCAGGGATTCTCGGCCCAGCACAATGTCAGCCTGCCCCACATCGACCCCAAGGCGCCGGCCGATCAACAGGCCGCCCTGCTGTTGCGCACCCTGTTGCCGTCGCTGGCGACCTACGACCCGCTCAACCCCCAGCCGGCTCAACGAATACGGCAATCAGCCGGTCTGGCCGCTTCCCTGGCGACCATGTTTTTGGGGAACTCGGCTCTGCTGGCCACCGGCGGGGTGGCCCTGTTTCAGAACCTGAGGACTTTGATCTCACCCGGGACCGACTTCCGCTCCGCCTTCGCCCAGAACGTTGCCCCCCACGACATCCAGCTCTGCTCCCAGCGGCGACCCGCCAAGGGCCGGGCCAGGATCGCCTACCTGTGGGCCCTGCGCGTCCCCTCCCGGGGGCCGCCGCAGGTCAGCCTGGCTTCCGACGTTCATCTTCCCATTGACCGAGAGGGCCTGCTTCCGATCCACGCGGAGGACGCCTCCGACTGGAGACAGTTGCCGCGGGCCCGCGACTGGAAGCTGATCCAGGCCGAAGGGGGCCGGCAATTCGCCGTGGGGGCTTCGCTCCAGCCGTCGCTGCGTGCCCTGAAACTGGACACAGGAAAGGAGGTCCTCCCTCCGGGGGAGTACACTCTTGCCGCTTCCTGGGATTGGGAACCCTTTGAGCTGACCGGCCGGTTTCGCCTTCATCCTTTGGGCGACCTGAACCTGGCCCGGTTGACGCCCCAATCCCAACACAGGCTGGTGACGAAGAGCGGGCGGGTCCGCCTTGAGTTGATGGGGGCCGACTTCCAGTTCGTCAAGAAGCTGGAGTTGGTGGAGCCCAACCCATTAGGACAATCCACCACACCGCTTGCCTTCCTGTTGTCTCAAAGGAGTCCCGACGGACGTCAGCCACAACTGGCCTTCGCACTCGACACCGACGGCCTTGCCCCCGGCCACTACGGACTGAAAATTTCCCAGGCTGACGCCGACCCTCAGGTTCTTCCTCTGCAGGTTCATCCCCCGCTGCCTCGACTCTCCAATCTCCCTCTCAAAGTCAATCTTGGAGAAGAAAGCCAGGGACTCCTGTTGGAGGGAACCGGCCTGGAGCGCATCGACGGACTGGAGAGCACCAAGGCCCGATGGGAGCTGGCGCCGGTGTCGCCGGCAACGCGGGAGCTTGAACGGCGCGGCGTCACGGCCTATTTGGAGGATGCGGCCCAAAAGGGAGATCTCCTCCCCATCACCTTGAGGGTCACCGGACTGGAAGCTCCGGTCGTGCTGAAGGAGGCATTGCAGGTCGTGGGGCGCCGGCCGGCGGTTGCGCGCGCCAATACCTCCTTCCCGCCCAAAGCCGGGCTGGGACTGCGCGAGGGTGAGATCCCGGCCGGCCTCCCGGTCAGCTTCGCCATCAAGGTGGAGCGCCTGCTTCCCTTGGCCTCCTTGCAACTGGGATGCCGGAGCGACGGGCAATTCCAATCCAGGCTCACGCTTGTCCCCGGCCAACCCCAAGGCGCCACCCGGCTGGACATCACCGGGAAGGACACCCTGTTTCTCTCGCTGGACCCGGGCAGCCTGAGCGCCACCGACTGCTCCCTGGCGGTGGTGATACGCAACGAGACCACCGGATCATCCGACCCGCACTCCCTGGGCCGGGTGGTCCGTTTGCCCAGGATCGAGCGATTCGTCCTGACCGGCAAGAAGTTGGGGGAATCGCTCTACGAGGGTATCCTGACCGGAGAGGAACTGCACCACATCGCCAGGGCAGGTTGGGACGAGAGCCAGGGTCGCCCCGTAGCGGGCATCCCCACCCCGTTCCCGGACAACCCCAATAAACAGACCCTGCGGGTCGCCCTGCCCTGGCCTTCCCCCGAGCCCCACGCCCCGGTCTTCATCTGGCTGCGCGGCGAGGACAGAGGGCGACCTACTCAGGCGCGGTATTGACTTGCCTGTCTCACCGGTGGTCTGCACTCCTGGCAGGAGGTATTATTCTGCGTCGGCGGCGGCCTCCCGAACTTGGGCAGGAGCGATGAGACGACCATTGCTGAGATTCATGCTGGCCGGAATCTGGCTCGGCCAGACCGCCTGTCAAACGGGCGATCGGTCTTTGCCGGCCCCTGGGTGGACCGCCGGATCCGCTCCGCTGCTGGCATCCGCCAAAGGCAACGCTCCTTCACCGGCAACTCACCCCGGTGTTCGCTTCCACTCCAAGCCCAAGCCCCTGCCCCCGGGAGCCGCAACCCACCAATGGACCTCGTTCCTGGGTCCCACCCATAACGGGGTTTCCACCGAGACCCGCCTGCTCAAGGATTGGCCGGAGGGTGGACCGCCCCTGGTCTGGGAATTGGCCAAGGGAACCGGCTACACCTCACCGGCCATCCACGGCTCCCGGCTGGTCTACTTCTACCGCCAGGGCCAGGAAGAGATCGTCGACTGCCTGCACCCCGAAACCGGACAACGCTACTGGACCTTTCGCTACCCGACAGACTACAGCGACCGCTACGGTTACAACAACGGGCCCCGCTGCAGCCCGGTGATCGACGGCAACCGGGTTTACATCTACGGCGCTGAAGGCAAGCTCCATTGCCTCGATCTGGAATCCGGAGCAATCCGCTGGAAACGGCACTTGTCGCGGGAGTTCCGTGTGCCCCAGGATTTCTTCGGGGTTGCCTCCACGCCCCTGGTGGAGGGAAACCTGCTGATTGTCAACGTGGGCGCCCCCGGAGGGCCTTCCGTAGTCGCTCTGGACAAGGGCACCGGCAAGCTGGCGTGGGAGACCGGAGACCGATGGGGTCCCAGCTATGCGTCTCCGGTACCGGCCACGGTGAGAGACAAGAGACGCATTTTCGTCTTCGCCGGAGGCGAAAGCCGACCGCCCACCGGGGGGCTGTTGAGCATCGATCCCGCCAACGGGAAAATCGACTTCCGCTTTCCCTGGAGAAGCCGCAGCTACGAGTCGGTCAATGCTTCCAACCCTGTTGTGATCGGCAACCAGGTGCTGATCTCGGCCAGCTACAAGACGGGAGCGGCGCTGCTCGACCTTCTCCCCGACGGCACCCACCGAGTGGCCTGGACCGCGCCCCACTTCGGCCTGCACTGGAACACGGCCATACACCGGGAGGGTTACCTCTACGGGTTCGACGGCCGCAATGAGCCCGATGCGGCCCTGGTGTGCATCGATCTGAAGACGGGAAAAGAGATGTGGCGCGCCGTTCCCGAATGGCAAGAGACCGTCGAGTTCGGCGGCCGCCGGATGACCCGAGCCTTCACCACCTACCGGGGCTCCCTGCTCTGGGCCGACGGGCACTTCCTCTGCCTGGGAGAACTGGGACATCTCCTGTGGCTCGACCTCTCTCCCGAGGGCTACCGGATCCTCTCGCGCGCCTGGTTGTTCGCGGCCCGCGAGTCCTGGTCTCCTCCGGTCCTGAGCCGGGGCCTGCTCTATGTCTCCCAGAACCGCCGCGACTTCGTGCGGGGCGGATCCCCCCGGCTGCTCTGCTACGACCTGCGGGCGAATGAACGGCAACATGACCAGACCCCTTGACCGGCTGGACTCAGGGCCCGTCACCGAAACCGCGCGCATCGACGCCATCGACGTCCTGCGCGGTTTCGCCCTGCTTGGCATCCTGGTGATGAACATCCAGGCATTCGCGATGCCCCGGGCGGCCTACTTCAACCCGACCGCCTACGGCGACCTGGAGGGCGCGAACCTCTACGTCTGGCTGGCGGGACGGATGCTCGCCGATCAGAAGTTCATGGCGATCTTCTCGATGCTGTTCGGCGCGGGCATCGTCCTGATGGCGGAGCGGTCCGAGGGACGCGGCAGCGCCACCAGGTTGCACTACCGGCGGATGGGGTATCTGCTGGTCATCGGGCTGCTCCACGCCTACCTGCTCTGGCCTGGCGACATCCTCGTCACCTACGCGGTCTGCGGGGTGGCGGTCTACCCGCTACGCCGCCTGGCGCCGGGATGGCTGGCGGTGCTCGGAACGACTCTGCTGGCGGTCGGCTCGGCCTTTTCCCTGGCGGCCGGCCTGTCGCTGGAGTACTGGACGAAGGAAGCGCTGGCCGCGTTTACGGCCGACGTGTGGCGGCCGACGCCGGAGATGATCGAGTCCTCGCTCGCCGCCTTTCGCGGCAGTTGGCTCGATCAACAGCCCCTCCGGTCTGCGGAGGCTTTCGCCTTCCAGACGTTCGTCTTGATTACCTGGGGTTTCTGGCGTGCCGGCGGGCTGATGCTCATAGGGATGGCGCTCTTCAAGCGCGACGTTTTCAGCGCGCTCCGCTCGCCGCGCTTCTATGCCGGGCTGATAGCGGCAGCGGTAGCGGTCGGCCTTCCCCTCCAGGCATACGGCCTCTCCCTCGACTTCGAGCGGGGATGGCCAGTCTGGTCCTTCTTCATCGGCGCGCAGTTCAACTACTGGCCGAGCATTGCCGTCAGCCTCGGCTACGTCGGGCTCGTCATGCTCGCATGCCGCACCACCGTGCTTCGCCGTCTCACCCGTCCGTTCGCGGCGGTCGGCCGGACGGCGCTGACGAACTACCTGCTGCAGTCCGTCCTGTGCACGACCATCTTCTACGGCCACGGGCTCGGCTGGTTCGGGTCGGTCGACCGCCTGGGACAGGTGGGCCTGGTGGCCGGCGTCTGGGCGGTTCAGCTCGTCGCCTCGCCGCTTTGGCTGCGCCGGTTCCGCTTCGGACCGGCCGAGTGGGCCTGGCGTTCGCTCAGCTACGGTGCGCGCCAGCCGCTGCAGCGAACACAGGTCCCCAAGCCCTGAACCATGCAACACTTTCCTGCATTTGTCCCCTTCGTGGGCAGTGGTTGTTATCGATCGGGCTGAAGGTCCACGGCCACCAACTCCTTCTGGTTGCGTGCAAACAGGCGGCCGTCGGCCAGGGCGGGATAGGCTCGTACGGTAGGGGCCAGGATCCTGGCTTTGGCGATGAGGTGAAAGGCCCGAGGCGAGGCCGCGACCAGAAGCAGTTCCCCGTTCTCCTTCAGCACCACCAGCCGGTCCCCCGCCAGGCTCACGGTGCCGGCGCCGACACCGTCCCGGCTCCAGAGGACCCGGCCCGTCTTCAGCGCCACGCAGCGCAGGGACTGGCCATATTCCTGGCGCCCGTGGAACCCGAAGAGGTGGTCCCCTCGGATCACGCTGGTCGAATAGTGGTTGGAAAGGGACTCGTCCGAGGTCCAGACGGTTTCCAGCTCGGAGCCATTGACCCTGAGTCGTACCGCTCCGGTCCGATAGCTGGACGAGAGGAAAATCGAGGAGCCTGCCGACAACGGAGTGGCAGCGTTCACCGAAGCCCTGCTCCTGGCTCTCCAGCGAAACCGGAACAGGACCTCTCCGCTCTTCGGATCCACTGATACCAGTCCGGTGCGAGTCAGGAACAGCACCTGGCGGCGGCCGCCCAAGGTGGCCATGGCCGGAGAGGAGTAGCTGGCCTCGTCATCAGTGGCGGTCCACAAGACTCGCCCGTTTCGGGCATCGAAGGCAACCAGCCCCGCCTGGTCTCGTCCGCCGACGTTCAGGAACAGCCGCCCGTCCTCAACCAGGGGGGAGCAGGCGGCGCCGAAGAAGCCCTTGCGTACGCCGAACTTCTCGTGGGTCTTCACGCTCCAGACTTTCCTGCCGTTCTCCAGCTCCAGGCAATACAGCACTCCCTGGGCGCCAAGGGTGTAGACCTTGCCCTCCCAGACCGAGGGAGTGGCTCGGGGGCCGCCGTCGAAACCGAAATCGTCCCGATAGTCGGTGGGATAGTCGTAGTGCCACAGTGGGCGACCGGTTTGAGCCTCAAGGCACTCCACCCGTTCCCTGCTCTCCAGCCGATGAAACAGAATCAGGCGTCCGGCCTGCACCACCGTTCCGCTGAACCCCTCCCCAACCGGCTTCCGCCAGAGAATGGATGGCCCCGAGGCAGGCCAGGGACCGGGAATCGCCGGACCTCCGTATACGCCGTTCCGCTTCGGGCCCAGGAACTGGGGCCAGTCCGACTCTCCGGCCGGCACCGGGCTCACCCCATGCTGTCTCACACCCGAAAGGAGAAGCAGTCCGCAAATCAGCGAAATTCGGAATGCAGAATTCAGGATTCCAGCCATTACGGCCTATGGTAGCGGTCAGGAGTCTGCAGCAACCAGTGAAAAGCGTGCCGCCTGGAGTGTCAGCCTAGCCCGCATTTCTCACCAGGCCGCTGAGCCTACGGTAGTAAAGTATTCGTGTTAAGCATCTTGCAGCGCTTCGTATGGAGTCTTCTGCGTACAGACTGTGCCGGGCGCGCCCTGGTGAGAAATGCGGGCTAGAGAAGAGCCTCGATCTCTTTCTCATACTCCGATTTTTTGACAAGCCCCCTGTGGCGGGCGGTTATCTTCCCCGTGCGATCCACGATAAAGGTAATGGGCAGCACGTTGACGCCGCCAAAGGCATCCCCGAAGTCGCGGTCGCCCACAAAGACCGGAAAGTTGAGCCCCTGTTGCTCGATGAATGGCCGCACGACCTCCCAACCTTCCTGGTCCATCGATACGGCCAGCACGGTAAAGCCGCTCTCCCGGTAGCGTTCCTGGAACTCCACGAACCAGGGCATTTCGGTCCTGCAGGGCCCGCACCAGGTGGCCCAGAAGTTCAGCAGAACCACCTTGCCCTCGAATTCCCGATTGGTCACCTGTGTTCCGGATTGGTCCTCCAGCCTGAAACCGGGCAGAAGCTTGCCGACCATGGCGGCGCTGTCGCTTTGAACCTGCATGCCCACGGCTGCCTGGCGGGACGCCAGGTATCCCATGACGCCGAAGGAACCGAGAGCAGCCATCACCAGAAACCCGAAGCCCGCATGGATCGCCAGCAGCCAGACCAGGATCTTGAGCATTCGGGCCTGCTGGCTCAGCTTGGACGCGGCGGCATCGATCCTGGAGCCGAGTTCCTGGCTCATTGCCGTCATGGCCCGGGCATGGGCCTGGATGGATCGACCAATTTCGGCAGGTGAAGAATCCTCACCGACCATGTGTCACCTCCGTTGTCTCAGAATACCCGGGAGTCGTTCGCGGGAAGGGTTGGAGGCCCGTTCTCAGCCTGCTCAATGGCGCTCCCCGTGAACCAGTATTGCAGGTCGGTCAGCCTTTGTCTTTCTTTTTACCCGGGGAGTCCCGCCACCTTCGGGAATCGTTGCCTTGGCTCGGAGGGATGGGTTATGTTTAGGCTCGCTGTCACAATCCCCTCGGAAACAGGTCCCATGAAACGCATCCAACTTGCCTTCGCATTCATCCCCCTCTGCCTGCTGGCCATGACTCCGGACCAGACGCTGCAGTGGTACAAGGGGAATACCCACACCCACACCATCAACTCGGACGGAGACAGCACTCCGGACGAGGTGGTGCGCTGGTACAAGGAGCACCGCTACCACTTCCTGGTGCTGACGGACCATAACTTCCTGACCGAGGTCAAGGGCCTCAACAGCATATTTGCAGCCCGGGAGCAGTTTCTGGTCATCAACGGAGAAGAAGTCACCGACAGCTTCGAAGGAAGCCCCATCCACATCAACGGGCTGAACCTGCGGGAGGTCGTCCCGCCCCAAGGCGGCTCTACCCCGGTGGACATGCTCCAGCGCAACGTGGACGCCATCCGCGGGGTGGGCGGCGTGCCCCACATCAACCATCCCAACTTCCGCTGGGCTCTGACCGCCGATCAAATGCGCCAAATCCGCAACAACAAGCTCTTCGAGATCTACAATGGCGCGCCGTCGGTCCACAACCACGGAGGGGGTGGCTCGCCGGGACTGGAGGCCATGTGGGACGAGATCCTCAGCAGCGGCAAGCTCATTTACGGGATCGCCGTGGATGACGCCCACCAATTCAAGGGGGAATTCAGCCCCGACCGCCTCAACCCGGGGCGCGGCTGGGTGGTGGTTCGGTCTCCCCGTCTTTCGACCGCGGCCATCATGGAGGGCCTGGAGGCCGGTCGCTTCTATGCTTCCACCGGCGTTTCCCTGTCGGACCTGCGGGTTGACGACCAGGGAATCGAGATCACCATTGAGGAGAAACCGACTTTCAGGTACACCACCCATTTCATCGGTGACGGAGGCCGCCTGCTCACCAAGGCCCACGGGTTGACGGCCCGCTATCGGTTCCAGGGGGGCGAGCGCTACGTGCGGGCCCGGGTGGTGGACTCCATGGGATACGTGGCCTGGACTCAGCCGGTATTTGTGGACAAGGATTCCTGATTCGAGGTTCGACTGCCCGCATGCAGGAAGGAGCCGCCGGCTGAGGTTGACTGCCGGCCGTCGATCCACCGGAGGAACCCATGACGAGAGCCTGCCGAGAAGTTGCGCCGACCCTGATGGCCGTGAGCCTTCTGGCCGGGACTCTGAGTTGCGGCCCGCCGGAATCCAGCCGGTCGGGCGATGAGGAGAAACCGGTCCGATTGCAAAAGGTGGAGTGGGGACAGGTAGGCGAAGCCCCTGTGTTTCTCTACACCCTGACCAACAGCCAGGGCCTCAAGGCCAGGATCACCAATTACGGGACGATTCTTACCGAGATGCACGTTCCGGACCGCCAGGGCGAGATGGCGGACGTCACTCTGGGTTTCGACAAGCTGGCGGACTACCTGCCGCGCCATCCCTACTTCGGCTGCATCTGCGGGCGGGTGGTGAACCGAATTTCCAACGCCCGGTTCACGCTCGACGGCCAGGAGTACTCTCTGACCAAGAACTACGGGGAACACCATATTCACGGAGGAGACCAGGGATTCGATCAAAAGGTGTGGACGGTGGCCGGCGAGTCCGAATCCGACAAGGGAGCCTCGCTGACGATGACCTACACCAGCCCCGACGGAGAGGAGGGTTACCCCGGAAATCTGACCACCACGGTCACCTATGCCCTGGCAGACGACAACTCGCTGAGATTCGAGATGGAGGCCGAAACCGACGCTCCCACCATCGTCAACCTGGCCCACCACGCCTACTGGAACCTGCAGGGGCATGACGCGGCAGATGTGCTGGGACACGAGCTGCAGTTGAACGCGCCCAGCTACACGGTGTCGGATGGGCTGGGCGTTCCGACCGGCGAGATCAGCCCGGTCGAGGGGACCCGCTTCGACTTCACCAAGCCCAAGACGCTCGGCGCCGACATCGGTAATATTGCGCCGGACGCCAAGGATCAGCGCGAGGGCTATGACGTCAACTTCGTTCTGGACGGATCCCCCGGCCAGTTGAGGCGGGCGGCAAGGGTGCGGGAGCCCGTTTCCGGCAGGACCCTGGAAGTGCACACCACCGCGCCGGGAGTGCAGCTCTACACCGGCAACTACCTGGACGGGTCGTTCCAGGGAAAGGGCGGCATCGCCTACCGAAAACAGACCGGATTCTGCCTGGAGACCCAGCACTTCCCCGATTCCATCACCAAGGAAGGCCAGCCGGGTTGGCACTCCATCATTTTGCGGCCGGGTCAGACCTACCGTCATACCGTGGTTTTCACATTCGGAACGGAATGAGCGACCGGAGATTCGGGGACACTTCCGGCTTCGGGGACCGGGCCGGCTGACTCGAACCGAGCGAACCCGCGACAACCCGAGAGAGACTCTTTGCCCTTATGAGAGTTCACACCTTGAAGCACGTGCCCTTCGAAGGACTGGGTTCCATGCTCCCCTGGTTCCGGGAGCGCGGATGGCAGGTCAGCCTGACCGAGCTCTATCGGGATGAACCGCTTCCACCCGTGGATGAGATCGACTGGCTGGTGGTGATGGGCGGCCCCATGAGCGCCAACGACGAGTCCAGGCACGCCTGGCTCAAGGCCGAAAAGGACTTCATCGGTCAGGCCCTCCAGGCCGACAAAGCCATTCTGGGCGTCTGCCTGGGCAGCCAGCTCATCGCCGATGTTCTCGGCTCCAGGGTATACAAGAACAGCGAGCCCGAGATCGGCTGGTTTCCCATACAGCGCTCCCCGGAGGCGGCTGCTCACCCGTTGGGGAGCCTTTTCCCCGAACAAGCCGAGGTCTTTCACTGGCACGGAGAAACCTTCGACCTGCCCCGCGGGGCCGTCCACCTGGCCCGCAGTCAAGCCTGTCTGAACCAGGCCTTTGCCTACGGCGACCGGGTTCTGGGCCTTCAATTCCACCTCGAAACCACCCGGAAAGCCCTTGAGGACCTGGCTCACGGCTGCGCCGACGAACTTGTCGACAGACCGTTCATTCAGAGCGCCGACCTGATGTTGTCCGATCCCGGCCGCTTCAGCCGGCTGAATCGACTGCTGGATCCGATTCTCGAGGGGCTGGCGGCCCGGTTGGAGTGAGTGGGGAGACGCCTTTTCATTATGCAACCTCCAGCCTACAAGGTGGCCGCCGCTCACGTGGCGCCGGTGTTCCTCGATCGGGACGCCACCGTGGACAAGGCCTGTGCCCTGATTCGGGAAGCCGCCCGCAACGGGGCTCAGCTCATAGTCTTCCCGGAAACCTACATTCCCGCCTTCCCTCTCTGGTGCGCCCTGCAGGCGCCCATTGAGAACCATGCGCTCTTCTGCCAGCTCGCTGCCGGCAGCCTGCGGGTGGACGGGCCGGAAATTGGCAAGGTGGCCGATGCGGCCCGCCGCAGCGGCATCTTCGTCTCGCTGGGGTTCAACGAGGTCTCGGCCGTCAGCGCCGGCTGTCTCTGGAACGCCAACCTGCTCCTGAGCGACCGGGGAGACATCCTCTGCCACCACCGCAAGCTGGTTCCGACCTTCTACGAGAAACTGGTGTGGGCGCCCGGGGACGGCAGCGGACTGCAGGCGTGCGAGACCCGGCTGGGTCGGGTGGGAATGCTGATTTGCGGAGAGAACACCAATCCCCTGGCCCGTTTCGCCTTGCTGGCCCAGGGCGAGCAGGTCCATCTGTCCACCTACCCTCCCATGTGGCCCACCCGGGACCCCGCCACCGGCGTCAACTACGATCTCAAGCAGGCCATACGGATTCGGGCCGGCGCCCACTCCTTCGAAGGCAAGGTATTCAACGTGGTGACCTCCGGCTTCCTGGATGCGGCCGCCCGGGACCGGCTGGGGCAACTGACCCCGGAGGCCGGGCGCATCCTGGACGGGAGCCCCAGAGGCATCTCCGTCGTCATGGGTCCGGAAGGAACCCCCATCAGCCCGATTCTGCAGGACGAGGAAGGTATCCTCTACGCCGAGATCGATCTCTCCCAAACGGTGGCCCCCAAGCAGATTCATGACGTGGTGGGCGGATACAACCGGTTCGACATCTTCAAGCTGAGCGTGGACCGGTCCCGAAGGCCTCCCCTGAACTATGAAGCCGGAGACCTTCGTCTCGAATCGACCGATGCCGAGCCAAACGACGAGGACCGTTCGTGAAGTCTCCCGGTCACGGGAAACGACGAGACTCCCCGCGCGGGACGCAGGCGATTCGGAACGGTTCAGAGGTTTTTTCGGACAATCTCCGAGACAAGGGGCATCGGTGTGGAGTGTGCTTCGATCGGAGAGGATTATTCAGGTAAGAAAGGTCTTTACCACGAGACTTAGAACACCGGCGAGAACCAGGCCGACCATCCACTTCAGGAGCCTCACGTCCGCTTCTATGTTTGCCAGACGGTTTTCGTAGGTCGCAATCTCCACGGCTGCGTCTCGGGCCTTGTCGTCAGGCGCTCCGGCGGCCCTTAAGGCCTCATAGGTTTTGGAGAGCATGATCGCTATGTTAAAAGCATACAGTGCCGGCCCCGGACAGACAATAGAAAGAGCTTGAGTGGTTTGCCAACGACAGGAGGAGCGGGTGAAGGAGGACCATGTCCTCATCCGACCATGAACCTGTGGACCAACCCCCTGGTGGCGCGCCAGTTGCGGCTCAACCGGGAGACCCTCGACAACTGGCGCCTCTACCGTTCTCACCGGGAAGCGGTGGCCGACCTGATCTGCCAGCCACCTCAGCCGGCCTCGGCCAGGCTCTGCATCCTGGGCGCCGGCAACTGCAACGACCTGAACCTGGCCCGATTCAGCGGCCGCTTCGCACAGGTTCACCTGGTGGACCTCGACCGGCAGGCCATGGCCAAGGGCGTCCAAAGGCAATCTCCGCTTGCGACCGGCCGCATCAGCCTCCACGGGGGAATCGACCTCACCGGCATCTTGAAGACCCTGGCTACCTGGGAACGTTACCGGCCCGGAAGAGAGAGCATCGCTCACTGCATCCGCGAGGCCCGAGCCTTTGCGGGTCTTCCGTTTCCGGGCCGATTTCAAGTCGCCGCTTCGATGTGCCTGTTGTCCCAGATCATCGATTCGATCGTCTCGGTGACCGGATCGGGGGCCGTGCCCAAGGAACTGGTGAATACTCTGCGGCAGCGGCATCTACGACTACTGGCGGAGTTGCTGTTGCCGGGCGGAGTCGGCTACCTGGTTACCGACTTTGCCCTTGAGCGGGGCGGCGCGCGGCCGGCCCGGCAGATCTTGCCGGAGCCGGAAAGCGCCGCGGGGGCTCCCGGCGACGCCTTCCTGGGCCTGAACCCCGGGGAGCTTCGCGAGTCGGTGAGCAATGACGCCGTCCTCCGCCACCAGGTACGACATGCACGGGTGAGCCCGTCATGGCTCTGGCGGCAAAATCCTCGCCGCACACTGCGGGTCTGCGCCGTCAGCTTCCAGCGTATTGATCCACCAACCACTAAAACACGCTTCCCCAGGAGTAGTTGATTCGGGCGTAGTAGTATCCGCCGCTCATGCCCCAGGGCGTGAACTGGCTGTAGGGAAGTCCGAAAATGTTGGCGAAGAGGTCCATCCGCTGGGAGAAGGTGTTGAAGACGTTCTGACCGCCGAGCGCCAGCCTCAGGCTGTCGGTCAGGGAGATG
>JAPVWS010000258.1 GCA_027493295.1 Candidatus Versatilivorator vitaminiformans
GAGGCCAGGTCGGCCACTTCCGTCATGTAGGCCGAGACGTAGAGATCCTGGATCCCGTCGTTGTCGTAATCCCAAAACCAGGCCGGAAAGCTGGCCATGGGGCCGGTGACGTCCAGCCTGCCGGCCACGTCGGTGAAGGTTCCGTCCCGGTTGTTGCGGTAGAGCCGATTGGGCTCCCAGAAATTGGAGACGTAGAGGTCGGGGTAGCGGTCGCCGTCGTAGTCTGCCCAAACCACACCCTTGGTCCAACGGTTGTTGGTGACACCCGCCTGGCGGGCTACGTCCGAGAAGGAGCCGTCGCCGTTGTTGCGGAAGAGTTGGCAGGGGAAGGGCAGCCGGTCGTCTTCGACCTTCCCCAGGGGCTGGGGCAGAAAAATACCCTTGCGGGTGGATTCATTGCCGATATAGAGATCCAGGTCGCCGTCGTTGTCGTAATCGGCCCAGGAGGCCGTCTGGGTCGGGAAGTGCACCTCGCCCAGTCCCGCCAGAAAGGTCACGTCGGTAAAGGTCCCGTCACCGTTGTTTCTGAGGAGCGAGTTGGGATGCCGGTCGCTGTCCCCCAGCCACCCACCGCGCAGGACCAGCAAATCCACATCCCCGTCGTTGTCGTAGTCGGCCTGCAGCAGATTGATGCCGCCCAACAGCCCGCTCAGTCCGGCTTCCCGGGTCCGGTCCGCAAAGGAACCGTCTCCCTTGTTGACGAAGAAGCGCATCTGCTCGGCAGGGTCCCAGGTGGAAACGACCAGGTCCAGGGTACCGTCGTTGTTGAAGTCGTCGGCGCAGGCGCCGCCGGCCAGGTTGAATGTGTCGAGCCCCAGATCGGCCGCGATGTTGTGGAACCTCGGAAAGGGTGCATCGGACTCGAACGTCCCGGGCGGGATAAGATAGGCCCGGGGTACCCCCTCGGGATAGCTCCCCAGGGTCATATGGGCGATGTTCAGCAGCCAGCGGGACTCCAGGTAGGCAATGGAATCCGAAGCGGACCGCTCCAGCACCTGAGTGAAATAGCGGATGGCCTGCCGGGACCCCTCCGGCTCGGTATGGATGCCCCCTTCTCGAATAGGCAGAATGCAGCTGTCGGGGTTGGCCCGCAGGCAGCAGTTCTGGGTCTCCCCGACCCGCAGGTGAGACACTCCGAGCTGGAAGCGCAGCCGGATGGGCAGATCCGCCCGCAACAGGTTCTCGACTTCAGGCAGCAGACGGAAGGCGGCGCCGGAATGCTCCAGGGAGCGCTGCTCGTTCCCCAGTTGCAGCTCCTCGCGGCCCAGGTCGAAATGGAGCCGCCAGCGTGTTACCTGGGGAAAGAATCCCGCCTTCTTGCGACCGGCCTCCAGCTCTTCAAGTTCCTTTCGCAGGTGGCGCGCCCTAAAGTCACCCAGCACCGGGTCGCGGTCGGGAATGCGATCCCTGAGATCCTTCAAGGTCCGCAGCATTTTCTGGTGGCTGGCGAAAGCCTCCTTGCCGGGGGGGTCGGCACTGCGTGCGTGAGGCGTTGCCAAGAGAGCCAGCAGGAGCGTCAGAATCGCACCGGCGGCAGTCGGCAGAGGCATGGGCCGCCGCGCCCGACTGACAACCGGTTCCAAATGCAACCGCCGTCCAAGGGCCGACTTCGGTGGTCTCACCGGAGGAACTCCTCCTGCAGGTTCCGTGTCTGCACTAAGTTCAAATTATGGGAAGAATCAGCCAAGGGCGTCAAGGTCGGGGGAGGTGCCACGCCGCATGGAGCGGCGGCTGAAGCAACACAGGGATCATCCGCAAAGCAAAAAAGAGTCATCCACCAAGGACCTCGAAGATTCACGACGGGCCACCAAGGGGTTTGGAGAAGGCTCGGGACGGATCCACCAAATGTCGGCAAGGGGGTAACAATGAATGGATAACATCGATGCACGGGATTTTTTCGGGAAACGCCTAGAATCCTGAGTATCCGCAAGCCCGCATCGAATCATCGCACAAACCGGTTTTTAGTAGAAATACGTTGGCTGATTTTCCGAAACAGTACATAAACCCGAAGTGACAGCAGTTTTGATCCGTAATTTCGTATTCAGATGCACTGAAACTTAAGTGACTCATTTCATGAGACTTGCAAGTTGATCAGACAACGAATGACCACAGATGGACGACTCCACTTCAAAATCTCGTAGATTCAGGCAGGAACCGGTTGCGGGGAACACCTGGCACATGGAACCTAAATGTCTTAAAATGAGTGTCTTACACTTTTATTGCTCTCCTTGGCAGTTTGGCAAGAAAATTGCAGGTACATCTACGGTACAAGTATTTAAAAGCGAATACGGCACCCCAATGAGACAGACCCGAGGTCCAATCCAGACCCAAAGAGTTTCAGGAGGCAACATGCTAAGCAAGAGCTTCAAGGGTTTCGTTCTGGCTTCTCTGCTGGCTGCTCTTTCCATGAGCGGCAGCCTTTACGGACAGATCCTCAACGGCAACATCATCGGCAACGTGACCGACCCCGATGGCGCCGTGGTGGTGGGAGCCACCGTCGTTCTCCGCTCCGAGCTGACCGCTGTCGAGCGGACCCTCAACACCGCGAACGACGGGAACTACCTGTTCTCCACCATTCCTCCGGCCAGCTACACGGTCGAAGTGGAGATGACCGGCTTCAACCGCTACGTGAATACCGGCGTGGTGGTGGGCGCGGGACGCACGGTCCGCGTGGACGTGCAGCTCGAGGTGGGGGATGTGGCCACCGAGATCAGCGTCACCGCCGAGGCGGCCGTGATCGTCACCGAGACCGCGGACGTGTCCTCGGTCCGGGCCGGCAAGTACTGGACCCGGAATCCGAGCGCCCAGAATACCGGTGTGACCTTCGGCCAGCCCACCGTCTCTCGGGCCGGCGGCTACTTCGGCTACCACGGGACCCGCGAAGGCGCGGCCCACATGTCCATGGACGGAGCGGAACTGGACGCCTATCGTCAGTATCTGTCTTCTTATGCGGTGGATGAAGTCAAGGTCACCCACACGGTGGCCCCGGCCAACTTTCAGACGCCGGTCAACATCCAGATCGTGAGCAAGCGCGGCACCAACGATTTTCACGGGCGTATCGAGGGGATGATGAGGAACAACGTCCTGAACGCCAACAACCCGCGCAACCACACACGCCCGGTGGGTACTGGAACATGGGAAGCCGGCTTTGTGCTCAACGGTCCGGCCTGGGTCCCCAAGATCTATGACGGCCGCAACAGCTCCTACTGGATGCTCACCTATATCACCTTCAAGAACAATGCCGGCGACCGCCAGGTGAGTCAGTTGCACCCCGAGGCGGCCTGGCGCGCCGGAGATTTTTCCTCTTTCGGTACCCAGATCGTGGACCCGGTGACCGGGTTGGATTTTCCGGGAAACATCATTCCCGCCGATCGCATTCACCCCATCGCCCTCAAGCTCAACACCTATCTGCGGGATCCCATCCCCGGAACCAACCGGGTGCCGGGAATCTGGACCTACCTGGCCGCGGGCGGCCGCAGAATCAACTACCGCTTCGATCACAAGGTGACCGAGACCTTCGAGGTGCTGACCTCTTACGCCGAGCACTCTCAACAGTGGGATGGCGCCGGAGGCTTCAACGATCGCTCCGTGTACGACTGGGCCGGGCCCTTCCACCAGAGCTGCTGCGCCAAGACCTTCGCCTTGGGCACCACCAACACCCTCTCCCCCACCCTGGTCAACGAGTTCCGCATCGGCTTCTACAACTGCGCATCCTGTAACGTCTACCGGAACTACACCCGGGGAGGCAGTCCTTCGGAAACCGTCGCCTGGGCGGAAGCCAGGCTCAAGGACCTGGGACTGACCGGCATCGAGGCGCCTCCCTCCAGTGAGGCCAGTTCGGGACCCAATTTCCGGATCAGCGGGTTCACTCCCTTCAACGGTTGGGGGACCAACCTCACCCGGACCTACCAGTGGACGGTGAGCGATTCGCTCTCCTGGTACAAGGGCAAGCACAGCGTCCAGATGGGGTTCGAGATCCGGCGTCCCACCGACGAATCCAACAGGGTCTGGAGCACCAACTGGGGGACTCAATCGTTTACCGGCGCCTTTACCAAAAATCCCTACGCCGACTTTCTGCTGGGCATGCCCACCACCATGGCCAAGGGCAACCTCCGGCCCATCATCGTGAAACAGGCTCATTCAATAGGATTGTTCATCACCGACACCTTCAGAGTCCTGCCCAACCTGACCTTGTCCTACGGTGTGCGCTACGACGTCTCTTCGCCCACCACGGATGAGCTGGGGCTCCACTACACCTACAGTCCAGAGCGAAACGCGATCGTGGTTCCGGACGATTTCGCCATGAACTTTATCGATCCGCTCTGGGTGCTGGACCGCAATCCCGTCATCACCGCCGATCAGGCCGGGCTGCCCAAGGGCTTGTGGCGCACCGACAAGGACAATGTCCAGCCCCGATTCGGTCTGGCCTGGCGGCCCAACTTCGACGACAAGCTGGTCATCCGGGCCGGATACGGCATGTACACCATCATGCAGCGGCTGACCCGGCTGGACTTTGTCGAAACCGGAGGACCCTTCGCCCTTTCCTACACCTACAACAACGTGGACGCCAGTAGCGGCAGAAACCAGCCCAACTTCACCTGGCCGGTAGGACTTCCGGATGCTGCGGCGCTGGGCGCCCCTCCCATCCCCAACCTCAGCTTCGTGAACCCCGACTCCGTATGGCCCTACACCCAGCAGGCGAACATCAGCATCGAAAGCGAACTGGGGGGACAGCGGGCCCGGGTCTCTTACATCTGGAGCAAGGAGACCCAGATGTTCTACCGGAGGGACATCAATCTGCCCATGCCTGTGGCGGGCGTTGCCTGGAGCGACGAACGCCGCTTGGTTCGCAACTACAACTCCATCAGCGAAACCCATAACGGGGGCGGAGCCACCTACCACGCCTTCGAGGCGGTCATCTATCCCCGCGACCTTTTCGGCTTCACCGGGGAGATCGGCATGGCCTGGTCCAAGCAGATGACCGACGTGGTGGAGGTGCGGTTCAACAGCAACCGCGGCAATGCCAACGAGAATCCCCACTGCCGCCGCTGCGACCGGGCCGAAAGCAGCGCCGTGTCGCCATTCCGCACGGTGAACTACGTCCACTGGCAAGTCCCCTACGGGAGAGGCCAGCGGTACGGCTCTGGGATTTCCGGAGTCATGAACCAGATCCTGGGAGGCTGGGAATTGTCGACCCAGACCGACCTGCTCTCCGGCCAGGGCGTCAGCACTCGTTTCGCCGGCTTCGACCCCTCCGGGCTGGGGAAACGGGGGGGGCGTCCCGACTTGGTGGGAACCTGGAAGAGTTGGGAGAAGCCGGACGGCAATGACGACGACTGGTACAACGCCGGCGCCTTTGCCGTGCCTGGCGAAAACATCGGACGCTTCGGCAACGCCGGAAGAAACATCCTGCGGGCCCCCAACGTGTTCTCGATGGCGCTGGGGATCTTCAAGAACTTCCCCATCGGGGAGAACATGAACATCCTCTTCTCCTCCCAGATCAAC
>JAPVWS010000259.1 GCA_027493295.1 Candidatus Versatilivorator vitaminiformans
AGGTCGGTGCCCTTCAGCGCCGTCAACAGCCCCACCATGGCCATGGGAATGCCGGCCTCCTGGATGAAGTCGATCTGGGCGTCGAACACCCCTTCGTCGTCTCCGTCCAGGCCCAGGATGAATCCACCGCTGACCTCCATCCCCTTCCGTTGAATGGTGCGAACGGCGCTCAGCAGATAGTTCTCTTCTTGTTTCTTGTTGGTGTTCTGCGCTTTCTTGGTCTTGAGCAGAGCCTTGGGATTGGGAGTCTCGATTCCCAAAAACACCCAGTCGAAACCGGCCTCGATCATGGAGTCCATCAATTCGTCGTTTCGGGCCAGGTTGACGCTGGCCTCGGTGAAGAGGGCGAAGGGATAGCGGCGTTTCTTCTGCCACTCGGCCACCACCGGCAGGAGTTCCAGCGCCTCCCGCTTGTTGCCGATGAAGTTGTCGTCCACCAGGAAGAGGTTGCCTCGCCAACCCAGCTCATAGAGGGAGTCGAACTCACCCAACATCTGTTGCGGCGTCTTGGTCCGCGGCACTCGACCGAACAGCTTGGTGATGTCGCAGAACTCGCAGTCGAAGGGACACCCCCGGGAGAACTGCAGGCACATCGAGTAGTAGTCCTTCATGTCGACGAGGTCGAAACGAGGCACCGGCGTGCGGGTCACATCGGGTTTCTCCGGCGCCCGGTAGATGTCCTTGGCGGTTCCGGTCTCCATGTCCCGCAGAAATTGGGGCAGAATCTCCTCGACTTCATCCAGCAGGAAGTGGTCTACCCCCTGGATCTCGTCGTGATAGGTGGTGGGGTGAGGCCCTCCGGCCACTATCGGAACGCCGGCCCGGTTGCAGCGCTCGATCACCGAGTCCAGGGAATCGCGTTGAACGATCATGGTGGAGGTAAATACCAGGTCGGCCCACTCCAGGTCCGAATCCTTCAGGGTGGTCACATTCAGATCCACCACGCGGAGGTCGTATCTGGAGGGGAACATGCCGGCGATGGTGAGGAGACCGAGAGCGGGAAACCCCGCCTTCTTTCCTACAAATTCCAGGGCGAACTTTCCGCCCCAATAGGAAGGAGGAAATTCAGGGTAAACTAAGAGTGCATTTGGCATGAGCGCGATCTCCGGAGTCCCTGTGACCGGGGACGGATTTTAAGCGGGTCCACCTGCTGCAAGCCCGGCCGACATCACGTGAGTGGCCCACTCTATATCAAGTCGGCCGGGATTGCTCACAGAAAGTTATGGCTGGGATCATAATCTTTTGGTGCCCGGCCCGGGGTGTTAGTCTGTGCCTGAAAAGTCAATCGGTATCTTGCCGAGGAGACCTCCCGATGTCAACCGAATCGCCTCGATCCCTGCTCAACCCGCAGGCTGTTCTGAACTCACCGATATGGCGCGCATGCCTGCTGGGGCTGCTGGTGCTCCTGCTTCAAATTCCCATCCTGCTGATCCACGGCGTAGTCTCTGAACGCCGAACGAGACAGCAAGAGGCAACCCGGGAAGTCACCTCCAAGTGGGGCAAGGAGCAGTCGCTGGCAGGACCCCGGATTGTCATTCCCTACCTGGAGCACCGCAACGAGCGAACCTCCGAGGGTGAGCTCTCCACCCGGACCGAGGTGAGCTACGGCCACTTTCTGGCGGAAACACTCACCGTCTCCGGCAGAGCCGAAACTCACCTGCGCTATCGGGGCATCTTCGAAGTACCGGTGTATCGATTGACCCTGGACCTGCAGGGCGGTTTCGCCAAGCCCGACTTCAGCGAATGGGGGATCCGGCCGGAGGATATTCTCTGGGACCGCGCCCACCTCTCGGTGAATATCTCCGATGCCCGCGCCATCCGGAATTCAGCCGTGCTCTCCTGGAATGGCGAGAGTCTTCCCTTCCATCCCGGATCGGGTGAATCCAGCGGCGACCTCCCCGGGATTCAGGCCAGCCTGCGAGAGCGGCTGAAGGGAACGGCCTTCGAGTTCCAGTTTCCACTGGAACTCAATGGCAGTGGGGCTGTTTACTTTGCACCCTTCGGCAGACAGACCACCGTCAATCTGCAGTCGGACTGGCCCCATCCCAGCTTCCAGGGAAACTGGCTCCCCGCCGAGCGCACGGTGACGGACCGGGGATTCGAGGCCACCTGGAGCGTGCCCTTCCTGGGACGCAGCTACCCTCAGCGATGGACAACCCCAACAGCCCCGTCCTCGACCTCACCCTCCCGGTTCGGCCTGACCCTGGCGACACCGGTCGATCCCTATCGGATGGTCGATCGCAGCGTCAAGTACGCCATCCTTTTCCTGGCGCTCACCTTCATCACCCTGTGGCTCTATGAAGTGCTCTCCGGGTTGCGGATTCACACGCTGCAATACCTGCTCCTGGGCGCCGGGATGTGTCTCTTCTATCTGCTGGTGCTGTCCCTTTCCGAGCACCTGGGTTTCGGCCCGGCCTATGCCCTGGCCAGCGTTTCCACCGTGGTCCTGCTCGTCAGCTACAGCCTGTCGGTGTTGGGCAAGCCCCGCGGGGCGGTCCTGATGGCGGTCATCCTGGGGCTCCTGTACGGGTACCTCTACATCCTGCTGCGCAATCAGGACTACGCCCTGCTGGTCGGCTCCCTCGGCCTCTTCCTGGCGCTGGCCGTCACCATGTACCTGACC
This sequence comes from Candidatus Versatilivorator vitaminiformans, assembly GCA_027493295.1. Lineage (GTDB taxonomy): Bacteria > Acidobacteriota > Terriglobia > Versatilivoradales > Versatilivoraceae > Versatilivorator > Versatilivorator vitaminiformans. The sequence goes on from JAPVWS010000259.1 coordinate 2,624, forward strand.
CGTCACCTGGACTGGCGCGCCCTCAAGCACAAGTCCTGAGACCCGGCCCCTGTCGATTCCCACCCCCAAAAAGCAGGGGCCTCCGAAGAGGCCCCGCGCCCTGCGATCGAAACCGCAGGGGGAGTAAGCT
>JAPVWS010000026.1 GCA_027493295.1 Candidatus Versatilivorator vitaminiformans
GGTGCAGTGCCTTTCGGGCGAGGAGGTGTGGCGGGCCGGAGATGCCGGAAAGTGGTCCATGTCCCTGGCCAATGCCGCCTTGCGCAGCATCGAGGACGGACCCTCCAGGCTGGACCCCGGCAAGGTGGACTCCCCCCACGCTTTCCTGGTGGAATACATGGACGGCCTGCAGGCGGCCGTGCTGATGCTGGGAGACAACGGCTATATCCGCAAGTTCGCCTATGCCCAGCAGCGGGGCGCCGGCATCGACGCCCTGGAATACCACACTCAAAGCGGCCCCACCCATGCCGCCTTTGGGTATCTTGGTCTCAATATCGAGGATTTTCTGCTTTCCGGCGAGCCGCCCAGCCCGGTCGAGCGAACCTACCTGACCACCGGAATCCTGGAGGCAGCCATGATCTCCAGGAGCCAGGGCGGGCGCAGGATCCGCACCCCCCACCTGGCGAAGATCGCGTACCAGCCGGGGGGCAAGGTTCGCAGGCCCGCCCGGACACGGCCATCGGGAGCCAGCGCCGGCGACTGGACCACCCTGGCCCCCGGCGCCACACCCGCCGCCGCCTCCATCCCCATCGGACGCGACGGCACGGTTCGTGGTCCGCGGCCAGCCGATCCAAACGCCGAACGGTGACCTCCCGTGTCCGAGAACGTCCTGACCACTCCCGACCTGATCGTCTTCTTTGGATCGCTGGCGGCCGTGCTGGCCATCGGCCTGTGGGCCAGCCGCAGAGAGGAGACCTCCGAGGACTTCTTTCTGGCCGGCCGCAACACCCCCTGGTGGGGGGTGGCCGGGTCGATATTCGGCAGCAACGTCAGCGCCAACCACATGGTGGGGATGATGGGGATCGGGTTCAGCGTGGGCTTTGCCCAGGCCCACTTCGAGCTCGGAGCCATCGTGGGGCTGATGCTGCTCTGCTACGGCTTCCTGCCCGTCTACCGGCGCCTCAAGGTCTACACCCTCTCCCACTACCTGGGAGCCCGCTATGACGAGCGCAGCCGCCTCTCCTATTCGCTCATCATGGTGGTCCTGATGGCCGTCATCCAGATGGTGCCGGCGCTTTACATCGGCTCGCGCTCGGTCTGCGTCCTGCTGGGCGGCGACGCCGTCAGCCGGGTGGCGGTGACGGCGGCCGCGGAAACCCGCGGGCCTTCCGGTTCAGTCCTTCCCGCCGAGACCGTGGGTTCCCCCACCGGCCAGGAGCAGTCACGGCAGGGACGGGCCAAGCTCAACGTGAACCCCTTTTACTACGCCTTCTTCGTGATCGCTCTGGCGGCGGTCTCGGCCAGCTACACCATCTGGGGAGGATTGAAAGCCGTCATCTGGACGGACGTGATTCAGTCGGTCCTGCTGTTGGGCGCAGGGATTCTGCTGGCGTTTCTGACCTTCAGCCAGATCGGCGGCTGGGATTCCATGATGGCGTTGGACCGGCAAGGGGCCGGCAAGATGCATCTCTATCTGCCCGCCAGCCACCCCGAGCTGCCCTGGACGGGGGTGCTGACGGGTCTGATGGCCCTGCACTGCTTCTATTGGGGAACCAACCAGTTCATCGTGCAGCGGACCCTGAGCGCTCGCAGCGACCTGGAAGCGCGCTGGGGGATCGTGGTGGCCGGATTCCTGAAGATGCTGATCCCCTTCTTCGCCATCGGAACCGGCGTGGCGGCCTTCTACCTGTTTCAGACCCGGCTGCCGGACCGTACCATCGCCCCCGATACGGCCTTCACCGAGCTGGTCAAGCTGGTGATCCCGCTGGGCACCGGCGTGGTCGGCCTCATCATGGCCGGAGTCATCGGGGCCATTCTCTCCTCCATCGACTCCATGATGAATTCAGCCGCCACCTTGGTGGCGGTGGACGTCTACAAGCGGCACCTGAACCCCAAGGCCGACGAGCGGCGCATGATCCTGGTGGGGCGGCTCTGCATCCTCTTCTTCGTGGTGCTGGCGGCGCTGATGGCCATCTTCGTGCTCGATCCCAACTCGGAAGAAAACTTCTTCCTCCAGATCGTGCAGTACGGAAGCTACCTGATGCCCGGCCTGCTGGTGGCCTTCCTGATGGGGATGTTCTGGAGGCGCAGCACTCCGGCGGCCGGCTTCGCCACCATCCTGGGCGGGATCTTCTATTCCTGGCTGGTGGAGTTCGCCTACAACAGCTACCACCTGAGCCACCCGGGTGTCTCGCACACTTTCGGATCGGAGCTCAACTTCTTTCACCGGGTGGTGCTGGTGATCCTCCTGTGCGCGGCCACCCAGGTCCTGGTCAGTTGGACTTCCAGGCGCGACCCCGACAAGGAAAAGCTGGTCTGGACCGACCTCACCGGCCATTCATCCCGGGACCTTTCGCGAATCGCCTTCGGCCTGCTGGTCTCCATCGCCTGGTTCGCGCTGCTCGGCTGGTGGGTCTACCGGGAGACGCTGAGCCCTGTTGCAGCGGCTTGGCTGGGAGCCATCTGGACCCTGGCGCTCTTCTGGGTGGGGATGGGGAAAGGGAAGGGTGGCCCGACCGCCTTTCAGGGCATGATCGGGAAGCTGCGGGACGATCGCTTCTGGGCCGGCGTCCTGTGCGCCTCGGCCGTCTTTCTGATGTATGTCTTCTTCTGAGCCTTCCGGGTGGGGATTCCAGTAAGCCGCGAAGCGGCGTCAGCGGGTGATCGTGGCCTGGGGCGGCGTTTCTTTGGAGTAGCAATGCGTTCTCGAACGGGTGCTTCCTATTCGCCGCATTCGCGGCTGGGTTGGCGCAGAACCGGAACGACCCCGGGCTGCCGCCCGGGGCTACACGAGGCCGCAGCTCCGCTGCTCTATAGGGATGGCCTGTAAGGGGCGTCGCGTCGGATACCCACGCAAACCGCAGCTTCGCAGCTCTCACCTAACCAATGACACTGTAGGAGGACAGGAATATTTGAACTATTGAATCGCCGGATGCCAGCTCCGGTGGTTCGAGTGGGGCGGCGAAGCGGGGACAGCATGTAGCCGTGGGCGTAGGCCGGGCTCGGGTCGGGCGTCAGCCCGGGACGAGCCATTGGGAAACGTCTGCCGGACTCTGAATTCCGACCGATTCAGCTTCTGACCCTCAAGTAAGTCTCCAGCCACTGGGCCATTCTCCGGAAGGCCTGGGGTGGCAGGGTGTGTCCCTTTCCGTGGTTGTAGATTCCCAGGCGGGCCGGAGAGCCATACAGGCGGTAGACCTTCAAGGCGGCCTCGATAAAGGGCCAGCTGCGGTCGCCGTCGGCCGCGTGGCGGCCCGATTCTCCGGCCAGCAGCAGAAAGGCCCGGGGTGCGGTCAGAGCCAGGAGCTGGTGGTGGTTCAGCTTGAAGTCGGGACTGCGGATGGCCGGACCCAGGAACCAGGGGTCGTGCCAGTTGGTGAAACTGAAGTCCATGCCCGCTTCGCTGGCGACCGTCGCCTTCACTCTCTCGTCAAAGGCGGCCAGGTAGAGCGATTCGATGGCCCCCAGCGAGTGACCCGCCGCGCCGATGCGGGTGGCATCCACCTGGGGCAGGCTCACCAGCAGATCCACCCCGCGCATGGCGTCCCAAAGCATCTTGTGCATGCAGAGGGCTTCAGGGTGGCGTTGCTTGAATCGTGCCATGGCCTCCAGGAAGTTGCCGGCGTCCTGCCAAAGGAAACAGCGCGGGCAAAAGACCACCAGGCCGCGGCGAGCCAGCTTCAAGCCGATCTGCTGCTCCTCGGGGCCGTTGACCCCCGCCACCAGGTCGAT
>JAPVWS010000260.1 GCA_027493295.1 Candidatus Versatilivorator vitaminiformans
CCGTCCCGCCGGAACCTCAAGTACAACCTTGGAGGTCAGGCCCGATTGCAGCAGTGCCTGGTAGCTGCTGTCGCCTAGCTTGAAGTTCCAGGCCTTCTCCTCTCCTCCGACATACTCGTCCTTGGCGTCAAAGGCAACTACGGCCAGGTTGACCCGATTGATCCGCTTGCCCTCTTCCACCAGGAAGGGGAGATCCTTGAAGCCCAGCCGGGTCACGATCTCCAACCGGTAGGTATCTTCATCCAGGCGGGAGCCGTGGTAGGACATCTGCAGCGGGATTTCCCTGAGATCGGTGGGCGCCCGCATGGCTTCCAGCATTTCCTTCTTCTTCTGTTCTTCAGGGGACAAGCGCTCCTTGGGGGCATAGAAGCCCCTGCGGTGAGTGACCCGGGCTCCGGGCCGTGAGACTCTCACTCGAAGCCTGTAGAAGCGTCCGTCGGGTTTCTTGGGAGGGGTGGCGTAGCTCAGGACATAGTAGGAAAACTGCTGGTCCACCACCTCCCTCAGACCTGCTCCCAGGTCGTTGTTGTCCTTGAAGTAGATGCCTCCCGTAGCCCTGGCCAGATACGCGAGGGACATCCCTTTTTGCCTGCGGTCCTCCGTGACCAGCAAGGATTTTTCAAGCCGGAGATTGCTGTTGTTGGTGAGATTGTTGCTCACGTCGTACATGGAGCTGGTATCCAGCCCGGTGGACCGGATGGTATTGAAGATCATGCCGGTCTTCAGCGCCACGTCGACCAGGCGCTCCAGCTCATAGCGAAGCGCCCGGTGCAGGAAGCCTGCCGAGAGCAGCACCATGGATTTCTGTGCCTCCACCGGTCCCAGAGAGCGGATGTGCCCCCGCAGAACATCCAGCAAGCGCCGGGTGCGGCTCTTCTTGAGGGACAGGTGCTGGGCCGCCAGGGTGCGTACATAGGTTTCAATGGCCTGCTGGGTTGCATCCACCCCGGTCGTTCCGACCCCGACTCGCTGTCTCTCGTTCAGCGGGTTGGCCGAGGCGCCGCCTATACCGCAGTCTTCGGCTTCGGCCATGGCCACGTCGAAGGCCCGGCTGCCCGGTGCCGGCGAAACCATGTGGATTTCCTCGGCTTGGGCATCGGTCATGGTGACGCATACCGGTCGGTTCATTGACGACGTGAAATCCAGCTTTTTGTGGATTCTGTCGATCTCGGCCAGCAGCAGCTCGCTGTCCTGAGTGAAGGGGACGAAATAGCCGCGGGAGGCCGTCATGATGGAAATGTAGTTTCCCGCTTTCAATCCCCTTTCCACGAACCCGCGAATGGCTTGGATGGTGCGGCTGAGAGTGCCCATGGGGGGATAGGTGAGGTCGTCGATGACCAGGCTCAGCAGGCGGGGCTTTTCGGGGGGCGCTTCCGGCGCCGGTTCCTCCGCGTCGACCGCGCTGCCCCAGGTCAGGGAGCTTTGCGAGCTCTGGTAGATTTCCTGGGAAAATGACTGAATGTTCTGCTTCTTGCGGTTTTCCAAGACCTCGAAATCGTCGACGGTCAGGTCGGTAATGGGGTTTCCGTCACGATCCGTGACAATGGCATTGACCACCACCACTTCTACCGGCACCTTGAGGGTGAATCCGGAAGAGGATTGGCCTTGGACACTTCCAGAATCTACGGGCTCGTCCTCCGCGATTGCCGGGATCGGGGCCAGGACGGCCACCAACCAACCGGCAACCAGGATTCCCGACAAAGTCGCACCGGGGAAAAGGGGCCTTGCGAGAGACATGGTTTGCACCTGTTTTTGGAGGGTTTTTGCGGACCGGAAACGGTAGTTCATTATGGAACGATCGTCCCTCGCGGGCAACCCCATTTTGCGCGGCCCCGAGCCCGGCCTGAGCTTGACCCCTCTTTCGGCGCTCTGCTAACATCGCCGCAGGTTGGGTGGAACGGCTGAAACTCAAACCAGGCAAGGGATTTCGGGCGTATTCCCCCTTGGCTGCCATACCCTCATGACTCCCAAATACACCCCCGACAGGATCGAAGCCAAGTGGGCCGACCGATGGGAACGGGACGGGCTCTATCGAACCGCTCCGGCCGACGGTCGCCCCAAGAGGTACGTGCTGGATTTTTTCCCCTACCCTTCGGGGGACGGGCTCAGCGTGGGCCACTGCCGGAATTACGTCCCCACCGACGTTTTGAGCCGCTATTACCGCATGCGGGGTGAGAACGTCCTCCATCCCATGGGCTGGGATGCCTTCGGTCTGCCCGCGGAGAACGCCGCCATCCGTTTGAAGACCAACCCGGCCAAGCTCATCGCACGCTTTGCCGCCAATTACAAGCGGCAGATGCAGTTGCTGGGAATCTCCTTTGACTGGAATCGGGAGATCAACTCCTCTCGGCCCGAATACTATCGTTGGACCCAGTGGGTTTTTCTGCAGCTCTACCATTCGTGGTACGACCCGCGGCTGCAGAAAGCCTGTCCCATCTCCAGCCTGGAGCAGGAACTGGCGATGCAGGGTAGCGGCGGCATTCCCGGAGCTCCGACCCTGACCGCCGAGGCCTGGAGGCAAATGCCGGTCACCGGGAGAAAGGATTATCTGAGCCGATTTCGGCTGGCCTATCGCGGGGCATCCACGGTGAACTGGGACCCGGTGGAAAAAACGGTGCTGGCCAACGAAGAGGTGGTGGACGGCCGGGGCTGGCGAAGCGGGGCTCTGGTCGAGAAGAAACGGCTGATGCAGTGGTTCTTTCGAATCACGGCCTACGCCGACAGGTTGTTGGCCGACCTGGAGGGTCTGGACTGGCCGGAGAGCATCAAGCTGATGCAGCGCAACTGGATCGGACGCAGCCGGGGGGCCGAAGTCAG
>JAPVWS010000261.1 GCA_027493295.1 Candidatus Versatilivorator vitaminiformans
GTTTCCTCGGAGATGGGTTCGAGATCCTCGACCTTGACGCTGTAGCCGTCGAGTTGAGCGCCTTCCTTGAGACCGTAGGTTTTCCAGCAGTGCCCGCAGGCCGACCGTCCCTTGCCCAGGACGAAATCCCAGACGGGCGCCACCTTCATGGGCGAACCGCAGGCCGGGCACTGGCATTCCTTGACGAAGTCCGACAACGCCGACAATATCCCATCTCCGCGATCTGGCATGTTTGCAAGCCCCTTTTCAGTCAAGTCACCGAAGAAACCCTCGGATTATACCCCAGTTATCCAATCCGTAAGGGCCGATTGGCAATCAATCGGCGATGCGCTCAATCCCTGCTCCCAGTGCCTTCAGTTTCGTCTCAATGGCTTCGTAGCCGCGGTCCAGGTGGTACACCCGGTGAACCAACGTCTCTCCGCTGGCAACCAGGCCTGCCAGGATCAGGGAGGCGCTGGCTCTCAGATCGGAGGCCAGCACCTTGGCCCCGGTCAGGTCCCGGCGTCCCGAGATGACGGCCCGGTTGCCTTCGATCCTGATGCCGGCCCCCATCCGAACCAGCTCGCTGGCATGCAGGAAGCGACTCTCGAATATGGTCTCGGTGATGATGGAAGACCCGTGAGCCTGCGTCATCAGCGCCATGTACTGCGCCTGCATGTCGGTCGCGAAGCCCGGATACTCCATGGTAGTGACATCCCTGGCCTGAAGCCGGCTGGGGGCCGTCACCCGGCAGGCATCGGGGCCGCTGGGTTCGATGGCCATTCCGGCTTCTTCCAGTTTCTCGATAACGGCCGTCAGGTGCTCGGGACGACAATTGACCAGCTCCACGGAGCCTCCGGTAATGGCGCCGGCCACCATGAAGGTCCCCGCCTCGATGCGGTCGGGAATGATGGTGTGGTCGGCTCCGCCCAGCTCGGACCTACCCTGAATTCGAATGGTGCTGCTGCCGTCACCCTCGATCCGGGCCCCCATGGAGCGCAAGAGATCGGCCAGATCGGTCACCTCGGGCTCGCGGGCGGCGTTGTGCAGGATGGTCTCGCCTTTGGCCAGGCAGGCAGCCATCATCAGGTTTTCGGTCCCGGTGACGGTGATCCGGTCGAAGACCACCGTTTCTCCGGTCAGGCGGGGGGCCTTGGCCTCGACGTAGCCGTGCTCGATCTTCAGGCTGGCGCCGAGTTTCTTCAACCCCTTGATGTGGAGGTCGATGGGGCGGGCCCCGATGGCGCAGCCTCCGGGCAGGGACACCCGGGCCCGCCCGAATCGAGCCAGCAGAGGTCCCAGAACCAGGACCGAAGAACGCATGGTCTTGACCATCTCGTAGGGGGCGACGCAAGAGATGGAATTGCCGGCGACCAGTTCGCAGCCGTGGCCCTTCCGCGGGTTGTTCAAGCAGACCCGGCAGCCCATTTCCTGAAGCAGGCGGCCGGTGGTTTGAATGTCTCGAACCCTGGGTAAATTGCGCAGCTTGACGGGCTCGTCTGTCAGCAGGGTCGCCGCCATGGCCGGCAGGGCCGCGTTCTTGGCTCCGCTGACGGTGACCTTGCCCCGCAGCGTAGCGCCCCCTTTGATCAGGATCTTATCCAACGGTGTGGCTCACTTCCCCTTGGACGATGGTGGTATGAACCCCGAGATTTTCGTCCAGAAGCACCATGTCGGCGTCTTTGCCTGCGGCCAGGCTTCCCTTGCTGTCGGCGATTCCCAGGGATTGGGCTGGATTGCGGGTCAGCATGCCGAGCACGGTTTGCACCGGCAGGCGGCTCCACCGGACCAGGTTCCGCAGGGCTTGATCCTGGGTCAGAATGCTGCCCGCCAGCGTGCCCTCCGGCGTTCGACACACTCCTTCCGAAAGGGAAATTTCGCCATCGGCCAGGCGATACTGTCCCTCGGGCATGCCGGTGGCGCTGACGGCGTCACTGATCAAGAGGATCTTCCCGGCACCCTTGCACCGAAGGCAAAGCTCGACGGCAGCGGGCGAAACATGCACCCCATCCGCAATCAGCTCGGCCCAGACTTGTTGAGCGGTCAGGACGGCGCCGAGTATTCCCGGATCGCGATGGCTGAAGCTCCTCATGGCATTGAAGAGATGGGTGGCATTGGCGGCCCCCAGATCGATGGCCGCCATGGTTTCTTCCAGGGTGGCGTTGGAATGGCCCAGAGAGACGACGACTCCTCTGGAACGGGCAAATTCGATCAGTTCCAGGCCCCCATCGACTTCCGGAGCCAGCGTCATCAGCTTGACCTGACGGCCGGAGCGGGCCAGCAACTGCTCGAAGATGAGGGTCGATGGGAGACGAATGTGCTCGGAGGGATGGGCACCCCGCTTTTCAGGGTTGATGAAGGGGCCTTCCAGGTGGAGTCCCAGCATGCGGGCGCCCGGCAGGGGTCGATCCACCTGGCGTCCCAGGGCTTCCACGGCTCGCAGGGTCGCGATGGGTGAAGCCGTCATGGTCGTGGCCAGAAAGGAGGTGGTGCCGTGGGCGGCCAGGAAGCCGGAAATCACTTCCAGAGCCTCGCCGGTGCCCTCCATCACATCCCGCCCCAGCGCACCGTGGATGTGGACATCGATGAAACCCGGAGCCAGCAGTTGTCGGGGGTGGTTCATGACCTCGAATTCGTCCCCGGAAAACCGCACCGCCGCCCGGCTTCCGACTTCCAGGATCCTGGAGCCTTCGACCAGAACCACTCCGTCCAGGATGACCCGGTCGGGAGTCATGACCCTGCCGGCGGTCACTGCCAGTCGCTTCATGCCCTGTCCCTCCCTGCGTCTTCCGCCTGCATTATCTCCCATTGGTCCACCGCCTCGGCCACGGTGTCGGCGACTTCACGTCGGGCCGACCGGATGGCGGTGTTGTTCCGAGTGGGATGCACCCGGTTGGTCAGGAAAACGATGAAGAGCCGGCGCCGGGGGTCGATCCACAACGAGGTTCCGGTAAATCCCGTATGGCCGTAGGACTGTCGCGACAGCTTGTTGCCGGCGGAACTGTTGGGGGAAGGGGTATCCCAACCCAGGGCACGGCTGCTGTCGCGTGGGTCGGCTTGCGGTTGTGTGAAGGTTTCCAGGGTGTTCCGCTTCAGGATGCGGCGATGGTTGTAGACGCCGCCGTTGAGGAGAGCCTGGCAAAACACTGCCAGGTCCGTCGCCGTGCCGAAAAGACCGGCGTGGGCAGCCACTCCTCCCATGGCCCAGGCGTTTTCATCATGAACCTCGCCCCTCAACAAACGCTTCCTCCACGGGTCCATTTCCGAAGGGGCAATGCGAGGCCTCCAGTCGGAAGGGGGGAGAAAACAGGTCCGGCGCATGCCCAGGGGACGAAAGATCTGATCCTGGGCCAGCCTGTCGAGGCTGTCTCCACAAGCTCTTTCCACCACCGCCCCCAGCAGAATGAAGCCCAGGTCGCTGTAGAGGCTCCGGCTGCCGGGCTGCTGCTCCAGAGGAGTTTCCAGAATCCGTCGCAGGACGTTTTCCTTTCCGCTGGCATGCTGGTAGAGAGGGACGTGAGCGGGAAGACCGGAGGAGTGGGCCAGCAGGTGCTTGAGAGCGACTTGCCGCTTGTTGCCGGCCCGAAACTCCGGAAAGAAACGTTCGAGCCGGTCGTCCAGGTCGATGAGCCCGCGTTCAATGGCCTGCATGACCAGGGTGGTGGTGCAAACCACCTTGGTCAGCGACGCCAGGTCATAGACGGAGTTCGAGTTTGCCGCGGGACTGGTGGAAGCGTAGTCCAGCCTGCCGTAACCTCGGCAAACCAGCAGCTTTTCCCGGTAGCCTACGGCCAATGAAGCTCCAGGAAAGGCTTGAAGGTCGATGGAGCGCCGGACAAGTCGTTGCAGTTCGGTTCGCAAGGCCCGGATACCCCTTTGGGGCGGGTTGGACGCATCCGGACGGACCTTTTCCAGGATCATCGGTAAGGCGTCGCGCTGGAGGCCGGTGTCCCGTTCGGCTGCGCCCGGAATCGACACCGGCAGCCGGCCGGCCAAGGGAATTTCTCCGAAGAGAGCCTTGACTGCCGCCCTCTGGGAAGTGGAAACGTGGCTGAAGGTGCAGAGGTAGGTGGGGAAAAAGGAGAGTTGCCGAATCAGGTAGGGGTCGCCCAGGGAAATCAGGAGCGTGGAGGGCTTGACCCGGACCAGCCCCCTCAACCAATCCGCCAGGAGCGGCGGCAGCCCCAGCCGGCCGGTCCCGGTCACCAGCGGTACATGCAGGGCCACCAGGCAGAGATCCGCTTTGCCGGCCCTGTTCCTGACCTGGTCCAGCAGGGAGGGAGCCGCTTCGGAGGAGAGACGATCCACCGCCAGAGAATCGAGTCGCGTCCGGAGGCAACCCTCCAGATCGGCGGCGGCTCCCGGGGATGGCCTGGTGGAAACGATGATCAGATGTCCCGAGCGGATCCCACGGACATCCAGCGGCACTTGAGAAGGATCGTCCTTCACCAGGGTGACGGAAGCATCGGCCAGGTCCTGGACTTGCTGCCGGAGCGCGGGAGCATTGATTCTTCGAGCGAGCTGCCGCAGGTCGGTTCGCTTCCGCCGGCTCAGCCCCAGCCAGGCCTTGGCTTGCAGGATGCGCTCAACCGAGCGGTCCACCCGGGCCTCGGAAAGACGACCCGTCTTTACCGCCTCCAGCAACGCGCCGAAGACGACCTGGGCGTCGGGTGGATCCAGCAGGACGTCCACACCGGCCTCCAGGGCCTGAACGGCCGCTTCGCCGCTCCAGTAGCCTCGAGTCAGTCCCTTCATCTTCATGGAGTCGGAAACGACCAGACCCTGAAATCCCAACTCGTTCCTCAAGACCTGTTCCAGTATCGCCGCTGAAAGCGTGGCCGGACGGCGAGGGTCCGGCTCCAGGGCCGGGACGGCGATGTGAGCCGTCATGACCGTCATCACGCCGGCCCCTATCGCCTCCCGAAAGGGCGCCCACTCGATGCGGTCCAGGCGCGGACGCTGAGCGGCAATCACCGGCAGGGACAGGTGGGAATCCACCTCGGTGTCGCCATGGCCGGGAAAGTGCTTGGCCGTCGCCAGAACGCCGGCCCGCTGGGCTCCGGCCACGAATGCCGCGCCCAGCCGACCCACCATTTGCGGGTCCTCTCCATAGGCACGGATGTTGATGACCGGATTGGCCGGATTGTTGTTGACATCCACCACCGGGGCGAAAATCCAGTTGACCCCCAGGGCTCGAGCTTCCCGGGCGGTGATGCGACCCTGCCGGTAGGCCCATTGCTCCGATCGGGTGGCTCCTACGGCCATGTTCCAGGGCAGGGGAAGGGTGTTGCGAATGCGGAAGGCGGCCCCCCGTTCGAAGTCGGATCCGATCAGCAGGGGAATGGGTGCCTGGGACTGCAGTCGGTTGATGAGGACGGCTGACTCGTAGATGTCTCCCTCGAAGAGAATGAAACCGCCTACCCGGCTTTGCCGGGCTTGGCGCTGTAGCCGTATGTATTCGTCGCCGGCCTCGTTGAGGTGAGTTCCGCGGATGGCCGGCATGATCAGTTGGCCGAGCTTGGCTTCCAGGCCGAGCCAGCTCATTGTGTCACTAACCCATTTCTTATCAATTCCATTAGGTGTGACAGGTGAGGACATGGATGAAGTTTTTACCACTGATTGGGCAGGAGAGCCTTCCTCACCGTCAAAATTCGGCCTGAAGCGGATCAGAAGCCGGAGAGGCTCGCGGGCTCATCCCCTCGTGCAGCGCTGGGGACGTTGTTGAATTACTGGAATAACTTCGATCAGCAGATCGTGAATTGCCTTTTTTTAAAATCGTCTCCTGCGGGTTCTTTAAAAGATTTTCCAGTAATTCAACAACGTCCCTACTCCCTGAAATTTTGCAAAAGGCTCGACAGGAAAGTCCAATGTGTTTGTTTTCAACGAAGTGACGTTCAGGCGCAGAACTTTTCGCTCGGCGGGCGGATTTATTTTGTAAATGCGGTATTAAAACTATTGACGTGCGGTAAATATATGTTATTCTTCCTATCCCACAGCCGCTTGAGCGAGGGAGCCTCCCAGGAGCTGTTCACCCTGGAACCAAGTCCGAGAGAGAGTGGCTGTTGGACAAAGGGTGCCACCGAAGCTGCCCTTTGATGGCCGGAGCGGTTGATCGCGATAGGCTGCGGAGCCGAGCTCGTTGGCCGGAATTCTAGTGCAAAGGTGGCATTTGGGCAATGCTCACGGTTGCAGGCGCCCAAGTGCCGGCAGGGAAGGACCGGAATTGGGAGGCCGGGAGAGGTGGAAAGCCTGTCAGCTTGCTGGGTCAGGCAATGCCTCTCCAGGCGCTCGAAGGTGTGGACGGGCAGGAGTGGAGAGGGAGACACGCTTGCCTATCCGCTATCCCCCTCTCAGCGCGCGGGGAGGGGGTGCTTCAAAGGGATGCCGGCTAACTCTTCTTTCCTTGCCAGGGACCCGTGATGGCCAGGGTGATGCCCGGATTCTGGATGTTGGCGAAGAGGGTGGTTCCGTCGGGTGAAAAGGTCGAACCGGCAAACTCGGAGTTGTTGAACACGTTGCGGCCGAGCTTGTAGAGATCGCCCCGCGGAGTCACCCCGACCAGGAATTGCTCATTCGGTCCATCCTCGCACAAGACCAGGTCCCCCCAGGGCGCTACCGTGAGGTTGTCGGCGTTCTCGACCAGGTTGCCGTCGTTGGGTTCAATGAACAGTTCCAGCTTGCCGGGGCTGTTCTTCTCGCCGGGTTTTCCTTCCTTGGAGCTGGGGGCGTATCGCCACACCTGCCCCTTCTGGTTCAGGCCGCCGTTGGTGCAGACGAAATAGATCCATCCCTTGTCCCACCACATGCCTTCTCCCCGGGCGAAGCGGGCCGCGCCCAGGTCTTCGAAGCCCCGATAGCGCAGGTCGTCGTTGGGGGACTCCACATCATCGATTTCAGCCCACTCCACCTCGAAAACATGCCCCGGCAGCACTTTGCGCGCGTTCCAGTTGCGGGTGTCGAGACCGGGTTTTCCCTTCACTTTCAATACCTGCAGACGTCCGCCGGCTGTCAGTTCACCGGGTTTGTTCGGGATGAAGCGGTACAGGAGCCCGTCACCCCGGTCCTCGGTTTCATAGACGATCCCGGAATTGGGATCGACGGCGACGGCTTCATGCACGAAGCGTCCCATGGCTTTCAGCGGAACGGCGGGAATCAAACCGACTTCGCTGGTGGCCGGCACTTCGAAGTTGTAGCCGTGGTCCCGGGCGTAGAGTCCTTCCTTCCTCTGAATCGTCTCCTCGCAGGTGATCCAGCTCCCCCATGGAGTCGGTCCGCCCGCGCAGTTGCGAACCGTTCCGCCCAGGCTCAGGAAGTGCTTTTCCAGGCGCATCTCCCGGGTGTTGTAAACCACGTTGGTGGTTCCCCCCAGGCATGCCCTCCTCCTCCGACCGGCGTCGTACAGTTTCTGCCGGTCTGCGGTCTTGAGCAACTGGTTGATGGGGCCAAAGGCTCCGATGGTCTGGTGGTCGATGCCCAGCTCGTGATTCCGGACCAGGATGGTGCTCCCTGAAGGACCCGGAAAGGCAGCCATCCCGTCATGCAGACCCGGAACCCTGTAGCCGTCGTCCATCAACTCTCCCACCTCGGACAAGGTCCGATAGGTGAATCCCGCGGGGAGTTCGATCACTCCCTCCGGGTCGGGCTGCAGATCTCCATAGCCTGCAGGAGCCTTGGGTTTGGGAAGGGGCTTCGAAAACCCCTTGCCGGTAAGAGAACGAAGCCCCAGAAAGCCCATGGTGCAGGCCCCGGACGCTTTCAGAAACGATCGTCGTGAGGAATTCATTTCGGTCTGCCTTTCTGGGGGCGGCTTGGCGAAGGTCGATGGGACTCGCCGGTTCAAGACCCTGGGAGATTGGGCGCTACCCTCATAGATCCAAATGCAAGTCAATTCCGCGGTGGGCCTTTATCTTAACAAGAACCGCTGTGTTACCCGCGTAAATTTATGGTAAAGGGACGCTCGGCAACTGTGGTATTTTGGGTCGGCATTTTCGCGGACGCCGGCTTCATCGGGTCCCGGGCGGCAAATTCCGGTCGGGCGCCGTGGGATGGAAACGGTGTGATTGCAAGTCCTTTGACTCACATCTCTTGAGGCCTCCCCAACCCTTCGTGGGAAGGGCATGTCCCGCCGAGCCGTGACGCGGGTCGGAACCCGCGAGCCCCGGCACTCTTTCCATGAACACGCTTCTCTCCTACTTTCGCGATCTGGAACCGCAGATGGTCCAGTGGCTGATGGACCTGATCAACACCGATTCGCCTTCGGACAACAAGCCGGCTCTGGATCGGCTGGCCCGCCGCATGGGCGACCGGTTCGGCAGCTACGGCGCCGCGGTGGAACTGGTCCCCAACCCGGAGGCGGGAGACCACCTGCTGGCCAGGTTTTCAGGTCCCGATGCCCGAGGAAAGCCCCTGCTGTTGCTGGGACACCTGGATACGGTTTGGGGTATGGGAGAGGCCAAGCGCCGTCCGGCCAGGCTGGAAGACGGAAAGATCTTCGGGCCTGCCTCTTTTGACATGCGCGGTGGCACCACCCTGATGCTGGCGCTGGCTCACTATCTGTCGAGCGGCCGGGGGAAGTTGAAGCGACCCTTGACCATCCTGCTCGACTCCGACGAGGAAGTCGGCACACGGACGGCTCGATCCTTGATCGAAAAGGAGGCCCGGGGTTGCCGGGCCGTTCTGGTATTGGAGCCCTGCCTGCCGGGGGGCGCCGTCAAGACCGCCCGCAAAGGGGTGGGCACCTTTGTGATTTCAGCCGGCGGCGTGGCCGCCCACTCCGGGGTGGACTACCAGAAGGGGGTGAGCGCCATCCAGGAGCTGGCCTACCAGGTGCTGGAGCTCTACAGGTTGAACGACCTGGAATTGGGGACCACGGTCAATCCGGGGGTCTTCCGCGGCGGTTCCCGCTCCAACGTGATCGCCGACCAAGCCGAGTTGGAGGTGGACGTGCGGGTAGCCACCATGGCCGAGGGAGAGCGAATCACGGCCTGCATCCACGGGCTCCAGCCCCGGGTCGAGGGCAGTCGGCTTACCGTGACGGGAAACATGAATCGGCCACCCCTGGAGCGCAACGGTCAGATGATTCAACTGTACCGGGAGGCACGTCAGTTGGCTGCCGAGCTGGGCATCGACCTGCAGGAGGGTTCGACCGGTGGAGGCAGCGACGGTTGCTTCACCGCGGCCCTGGGCGTCCCGACCCTGGATGGCCTGGGACCCGACGGCGCCGGCCCTCACGCCTTGCACGAACATGTGCTGGTGGAAAGCCTGGCTCCTCGAGCCGCGTTGCTGACCCAACTGGCCTTGAATCTATGAAGATCGAACAGATTGAGCTCCGTGAAGTGCAGATGCCGCTGATCTCCTTTTTCGAGACCAGCTTCGGCCGAACCACCCTGCGACGGGTGATTCTGGTTCGAGTCTTTGGGGAGGGCCTGGTCGGCTACGGAGAATCCACCGCTCCCGAGGGCCCGTTCTACAATCACGAGTCCACCGCGACCGCCTGGCACGTGCTCCAGGATTTCGTGGTCCCCAGGGTCTTTGCCGCGGAGATCTCCCATCCGCGGGAGGTGGCCCCCCTGCTCAGACCTATCCGAGGCCACAATATGGCCAAGGCCGCGGTGGAGACGGCCATCTGGGATCTTTATGCCCGCCTGCAGGGGAAGCCCCTGCACCAACTGCTTGGGGGACAGCGCAAGACCCTGGATTGCGGAGTCTCCATCGGCATCCAGGAGAGCCCCGCCAAGCTGCTCGACAAGATCGAAAAGGAGCTGCTGGCGGGCTACCAGCGAATCAAGATGAAGATCAAGCCCGGGTGGGACGTGGCCGTGGTGAGGGAAGTCCGAAGGCGCTTCCCCGAGATCCTGCTGATGTGCGATGCCAACTCCGCCTACAGCCTGGCCGATCTGGATCGCCTGAAGGCCTTGGATGATTTCGACCTGTTGATGATCGAGCAGCCCCTGGCCTGGAACGACATCCTGGACCACGTCCAGCTCCAGAAGGTCCTGCGCACGCCCATCTGTCTGGACGAATCCATCCTGGACGGCGAGGACGCCCGCAAGGCCATCGACGCCGGGGCCTGCCGGATCGTCAACATCAAGCTGGGAAGAGTCGGCGGCTACACCGAAGCCCTCCGGGTTCACGACGTCTGCCAGGATCGCCGCATTCCGGTCTGGTGCGGGGGAATGCTGGAAACGGGAATCGGCCGAGCCCACAACGTGGCCCTCTCCACCCTGGCGAATTTCAGGTTGCCGGGAGATGTTTCCGCCAGCAAGCGCTATTTTCGGCAGGACCTGATTGAGCCGGAAGTGGAGGTAGACCCGCAGGGCAGGATCCACGTGCTGCCGGATGCGGGTATCGGCTTCCGGCCCCACCTGGAACGCATCGAGCAGGTGACGGTGAGAACCCGGTCGCTGCGGCCCTGACAGGCTCTTGGGGACGACGGCTCTCAATCCACAAAAGGGCGAAGAAAAAAGACTAGTCCGACTCTGAGTTGCTTGCTCTTCAATTCATTCAAAAGGCTCAACCACAAAAAGCACAAAAGGCACAAAATGAGATTCGAGACTTGTTTCGTGGTGTTTTTGTGCCTCTTGTGGCCATAGAGGTACTAGCCCGCATTTCTCACCAGGGGGCATGATCATGGCGCAGGAATTTTCCCTTCAGCGCGTGCTCGCGACCGAAGAGCGTAGCGGTTTCTACGGTTGAGGGAGCATGTGCGCGCTGAAGGGAAAAGGACAAGCCAGGGCATGCCCAGCGCCGTCTGTTATGCGCAAGCCCTTGACATGGTGCCAATCAAGGTGCTGAAGATAATCTACTTCTTGTAATGCC